>JANLTD010000031.1:0-11137 GCA_031362765.1 Acidobacteriota bacterium
ATCTGAGAAACCTGCGAATCAAAGTCCATTTTTACGGTTCCGACCGATGCAGATGTGACCGTGCCCATTTTGACGAACCCGCGAAGACCTCGTGATACGGTATAAGGGGCGGTCATATTAACAAGTACCTCGAAGCGAATGTCTGCCGGCAGACTTGCTCCCGTTCCGGTTACGGCTACCTGAAAGCTTCCGTAATTGGTGTTCGCCGAACCACTCGTAACATTAAGATTATTGACCGAATTTGCCGTATATGAAATCGTCACGGTATCTGGGCTGGTTCCGTAGGTGATCGAAGATTTCCAAGTCGTATCCCTCGGATCATAGAACTTGCAGCCGGTGTTAAAAGAAACAATATTCCCGGTCCGGTCAGGATCAACGAGCTGTACCGAAAAAGCATAGCCGGTCAACGGATTATAGCCCGAATTGAGCGCGATGCGGTCAGCGGTACCTGCTCCCGTCGGTGTGTAGTTGTAACTCATCCAACGCGAAAGTCGCGCTGAACTTGTTGTCTCGCCTGTCAAATTGGACGATGAAAGCGTGACCGCCTTTCGAAAGTTTATCAGATTGGCAGGATCGGTCGCCGCTTTGGTCGTGTCAAGCAACGGACTCGGCACTGTGTTTCCTCGTAAAACGTTGATCGCTGATTGAATTCCGCTCTCCGCCGCGTTATAAGCTTGTTGTTCAGCAGTGGCGTCGGTGACGTTTGCCGTATTCATCGAAACTTCCAATAAAAGCCCGGCACTCGCAACCAAAAGCAGCATTGTCATCATTAAAACCATGACCAATGCCGCACCTTTTTCATTCTTTCGTTTATTTGCTTTTTGCATTTTGTTTCTTCCTTCTGAAACTTCCCTGAAATCTTTAATATTGATTCAGCATATACGTCGAATTGCGAAGAGTAACGTCTGAAGTGAACGTCACCGTTTGATTTCTCGGCTGTCCCTGAACCTCTTCAAGCTGAACAGTGACCGTAATACCGACGCGCCCCGTGTTGTTTGTCGGAGTGGTCGAGGATGTCGGGGTCGAACTGCTTCCGATATAGTCGTAATATAAAAACGTTACATTACTGATGCGATTGACAACGACGGATGTCGTTGGTGTCGTGTTCGGATCGTATCGAACGATTGATTGGGTCGTCGAATCATAAAAATAAGTAATGTCTTCACCGACATCACCTGTCGCGTAGTCCCTGTTCGAAATATTTGTCCGAAAATGGATTCTTTGAGCACTGGAATCCGCTGTAACGATTCCGTTGGTCGTCAAACCGTAACCGGAATTGCTAAGTTCCCGCGAAATAATATTCAACGCTGCGCGCGCCGAAGTCAGTGCATCGGTCTTTCGGCTCTCTCTGGAGCGCGTTCCAAAAGCGGCCGAAAATAATGTCGTCGCAATCCCCATCAAAATCAAGACGATCGTCATTGATATCACAAGTTCGATCAACGAAAAACCCTTATTTTTATTATTTTGTAGCTTTTTCATTTTACTGATCCGTTTAGTTTCCTCTGACCCTCCGCAAGACAACCGTCGCCGGAATAGAGGTTTGCCAACCCGGAGTCGGATTGTTCAAAGTAACCGTCACCGTAACTTCTTTTAATAATTTTGTCGTGTCAGCCTGCACACCGGACGTAAAAGGATCGTCATCAACGACAACCTGGATCCTGAATGTATTTCCGTCGGGTGAACTAATTATTTCCGGCGTTTTTGTTCCACCGGTCAAGGTCGAATCGGTCAAACCCGGCGTAAATTTTGCGCTCCGCATTGTCTCAACTTTTTGTTGTAAAACCGCCAAAGCCTGGGCTCGGGCGCTGTTTCCGGCGTTGTAACTGACCGCAAATGTGAACGAGAAAAAGACTCCGAGGACGGCAATTAGAAAAACAACCATGGCAATCGTCACTTCGATCAACGAAAAACCGCTTTGATCAGATTTGCTTTCCCGGTTTACATTCAACGACAAAGAACATACATCTTTGCGATGATCGGTATTATGATGTTTTTCGGAAATTTTCTGTATCTTCATAAATTTAAGATCAAACCGGCAATTTTGACCCCTTTTCTTTACTGACATTTGCCATTTGTTCTGACCGTCATCGGCAATTTACAAACACAGTTGTTTACGGTAGGTTTTTGCCCGCTCGTACAATATCTGACAGTCGGCGTCGGTGTCGGTGTCGGTGTTGGCGTCGGTGTCGGCGTTGGATTTTGAGTTGGCGTTGGTGTCGCTGTCGGTGTCGGCGTTGGCGTTGGCGTCGCAGTCGGGGTCGCGGTTGGGGTCGCAGTCGGGGTCGCCGTTGGTGTCGCCGTTGGTGTCGGTGTTGGTGTCGGCGTAGTCAGCACATCATCCCCGGGAACAACAACCCATGGATTTACTCCCGAAAGATCATCAACATTTGTCACAGTCGGATTTCCAAAAGTCGGAATTGTTTGACCGCCGCTTAGCATTGACGAAGTTCCCGTCGAAGAAAGCGACACAATATTTGAATTTGCCGAAGTTGCCGTCGCCAATGTGCAAACACCTTCACAAAAGGTAAAGTTTGGCGTGATCGTAACTCCGCTTCCATTGACCGCCGATGCGCCTCCAAACCGGTCAAATCGAATAGTTACCGGGAAAACCAAATTCGTACCGAGAATCTTTACACCACTTTGAGAATTTAGAGTGATTTGCCGCGTTTCAGCAGTATCGAGCACTCCGTTTTGATTCATATCGGTCAAAACACTGTACGCGGTCGCACTCGTAATCGTCAACCGCGCCATCTCAGCGACGGTTGAGGGTCTTCGTTTGACTGAATCAAATCTCGCACGCTCCAGATTGACCTTAAATTCACGCGCCGAATTTTGTCTTTGGAGATTTGTTTGCGCACTGGTCATCCGCGTGACTGCCATTCCGACCAGAATGCCTCCAACTACCAAGACTATTAGCATTTCAATTACAGATGCTCCGCTTTGTGAGCTAAATTTTACTTTTTTCATTAACTGTCTTTCTCCCAAAATCAACCCTTATTTGAGTTCGTGCCGATGATACTCTACTTAAAGTTTTATCAGAAAGGTTAAACTTTGTCAACAATGTTTTACATTTGTTTAACAACGTCAGTGACAGGTTAACGTCAGCAACTTACGGAAAATTCACAAAGCAATGGGTTATTGGAAAAGTTTAGTTATTTGGAAAGAGAAAACTCTTTTGTAAATGATGCAAAAATCGCGCACCCGAAGTTTCGGTAAAAGAGGTCTGAACGCAAAAAGCACTTTGTTGCACTTCTTGAAACTTCGGAAAGTTTTAACATCAAATTTGTTTCACCAAATCTTCGGCTAATAATTTGGCTTGGTCGATAACGGTTTGGACGGCTTTTTCCTGTAAATCGGGAGGATAGCCGTATTTTCGCAAAATTCGGCGGATGTTGCGGCGAAGCATAGCTTGAACGCTTTCTTTAATTGTCCAATCAATTGTTGCACTGTTGCGAACGCTCTGCAAAAGTTCTCTGGCGATTGCTTGTAGTTTTTCATCGCCCAAAATTTTTACCGCGCTGTCGTTCACTTCCAAGGCATCATAAAAAGCGAGTTCCCGAAAATTGAGCTTGAGAATTTCGCCACGCCGGTCGGCTTCTTTGATTCCTTTGGCAAGCGGAATCAATACCTTTTCGAGAAATTCTACGGTGTCAATCATTCCGTTATGATAACGACTGATAGCGTCTTCGAGATGTTCGGAAAACTTTTTGCTTTGAACGAGGTTAATTTTTTTGGCGGTTTTTTCTTCGCATTTTTCATAAACGATGAAATGTTTTATCAAATCGAGCAGAACATATTTGCGAAGCATTCCGTTAGTCATCGTTTCCATTTGCAAAGCCGATTCTTCCGCCAGATTTACGCCGTCTTCGGTCTTCCAAGCCATAAAGCGACTAAACGAACTTGTCAGTGTTCCGCACCGTGCATCCCAACCATCGGAAACAATCAGCACAGCGTTATAAACAAACAGCGAAGGAATTTGAGTTTTGTAAGTCTGCAATTATTTGAAAGCCGTATAAATTGTGGCATTTTCGTCTGCCGCATTTTTGAGTTCGATCAGCACGAGCGGTAAACCGTTGACGAACAAAATAATATCGGGACGACGATTATTATTATTTTCGATAATCGTAAATTGGTTAAGCGCGAGAAATTCATTATTTTCCGGATTATCAAAATCTACGAGATAAACTTTATCGCCACGAATGCCGTCATCGCGCCGGACTTCGACATCAATGCCTTCGGTTAGGTTTTTCTGAAAACTTTCGTGATTGATTAAAAGATTCGGGCTGTCGGTTCGTAGAACCTTTTTCAAGGCTTCTTCGCGGGAATCGTAAGGAATTGTCGGATTTAATCGGTCAATCGCTCCACGCAGTCGATTGGTGAGAACGACTTCGTTATATTGGCGTTCGGATCGTTCGCCGTCGGTCGAGATGTCGGGCGCGTGGATGAATTCATATCCGATGCGCTCCAGATGTTCGAACGCGATTTCTTCGATTTCATTTTCTGTAATGACGTTTCGCATTATAAGTTATAGAAATTGCGGAAAGAAAATTCTTGCGACAGTGAATATTCGTGCAAGCCTGATTGAAGTTCCACATTATATTTATTTTGATTTGCTTCAAACCAATCTTTCCAAACTATTGTATATGGACGGAAATGTTCGAGACGCCAGACATCCCGAACAAGCCGTTGAACATATCGGGGAACGGTAATGGCTACCCCGGTTGCTCCATTGTAAATACTTGAGTCTCGACCACATTTCCAGTTTCGATGCTGGTTCTCGTGAAATTCCCAATAATAGGTTTCTTCGTCTGTCGTAATGACTACATCAAAAGAAATCTCAGCAGGATTTGGGGTCACTTTCAACTGCGGCGGACATTCGTTGAGAGCCTCTATACATTGCTGCTTCCTGTTATTCGGCAAATATCCATCTTGAACGAGGGAATCGAGAAGCGTATGCGTATGCACAAATTTGGACAAATAATCTTCTTCGACCCGATAGCACTCTTTCAGAAAATTTGCGCTAGGGAATCGCTGGCGGAACGTTTCGAAAAATGCTGCTTCTGCCTGATGAGAAATATGCGGTGAATAATAAATGTCCATAAGTTAGCTATAAATTTTCAAGCTCGCTTAAATTGATTGCTGGAAACGGGTAATCATAACCTTCCGGCATAAATTCGATTGCTTCCCGATACGCATTTTTCGCACCTTCTATATCACCGAGTTCAACCAAGCAGATACCAAGATTATTGGACATAATCGTGTAATGGGGCGTAGATTTCAGTTTCTGGTGGCTTTTATCCATAAGTTTCGGATTAAAGAAAGCAGTGTCGCCGACGACCTTTGATTCTACCGATGGGTCTAATCTTTTTGCTTCGGCGGACGCTAAACGAACAAGACACTGTAATCCCTCGTCATAGAAATGGACAGCATCAGTGAGTCTATTCATTTTCTTATACGTCATACCTAGACTGTTGTACGACTCAGGCATATTAGGATTCAACCGGATAAGACGCTCGAATGTCCGAGCCGCCTCTTCCAACTGTCCGTTCACTTGTTGAGAGATGCCGAGCGCAAGCAAAACGGGCGGATTGTGCGGCTTTAGTTGTAGCGAGGCTGAAAATGTGCAACTGCTATTTGCGGCATCTCTGCGTCGTGCCAGACCAGTCCCATCAAATAAAGTAGATATGGGTCATCAGGATTTTCTTCGATAATAGGCTTTAGGATTTGTGTTGCTCGAAAATGCGCCTTAGCCTTCATAAGTTGCGTAATTCGGTTAAATAATTCGTTTTGCATAAATGATAGTTAATGGTAATTACTCACATTATTCGGCAACTCTGATTTTTCTGCTCATCAATTTTGGCAACAAACCGTCGCGGATTTGGGTTAAGATTGTGAAATTACATCTTGCGGAGATTTAACGGAAATAAGCGGCAAGTATCTTTGAAAGTCGGCGACATTGAAAGTCAGTAAGTTACTAATGCCGTGCGTTTGCATTGCCGCGACGAGTCTTGCATCGTGCGTTGTTTTTCCGCTCACGCGATAGGTTTTGACGAGATTTTCCCAAATCTCAAAAATCGTTTCGTCTTCCGGTTTCAGGATAAAATGCAATTTGATTTGAGCGATTTCATTTTCAGATTCTTCGATAGAAAGACCTAAACCGTTGGCGGAAAGCGGACGAGTTGCGACTGCCCAAAATTCAATGAGATTTTGCGGAACGACGTAGAGCGTTTCGCCTTGTGTGCGAAGTTTGGCGAGCGCGTCAACCGCAATTTGCTGAAGCGGATTTCCGACGTGAATCGTCCGAATCAAAATGCTCGTATCGGTTAGATAGCTCATCAAATTCTATCTTCGTAAAGATTTTCCCGCCGCAGTATTTCATCGGAGATTTCGGGTAGATTTCGTTTTTTGTTTGCCCAATTCTTTAACGATTTAATCCAATCGTCAGCCGTAACGCTTTCCTGCAAATGTTTTTCGTCATTGATTTTACTCAATGCTTCACGCAGAACATCGTCAAGCAAAACGCCTTTTTCCTTGACCTTTTGCAAGAGTGAAAATGTTTGCGGTTCGATTTCAATAGTTACCTGCATATCTTTTAACTCCTTTCCAACATTATTATAAAACGACAGTTTCCCGCTTTTCGTTATTCTTCATTCGGTCACTCTGATTTTTCCGCTCATTAATTTCGGCAACAAACTGTCGCGAATTTGGCTTGCCGATTAAAATTAGGCAGACTCAAGCGTTTTGTTTTCTATCTTTATCACGGCTTAAAAATTCTTCGATGATGTCGTCCGGCGGCAGACGAAAACTTGTTTGCGCGAGTTCGTCTAAAACTTAACGATTATCATTTTTTCAGAAACATCTCGATTGCCTTTCGGTCTTCCGCCAAATCTTCAAAGCCGTAATTGAGCGGAACGCGATGCTTTTTCAAAAAGGCGTTTGTTTCGTCAATCGAAAAACTCAAAAGCTCGACGATTTGTCCCAAGCTCATTTTTTCCTGCCGATAGTTTTCAATAGCAAATGGTTCAAGAATTTGACGGGAAACATCCTGACCTGACGGCGAATCGCTCACAAACTTATCGGGAATTGAAATTGTAATCTCCATAACAGAAAAGATTTTATCACTTCGCCGATGTTTATAAAAATTATTCACCGACTCTTATCTTCCCGCTCATGAATTTCGGTAACAAACCGCCGCGGATTTGGGTTAAGATCGGAAATATATTTCAGAAATATCAGACTAAGAACGACGTGCTTATATTCGGCGGCATCCATATTACTGCGAAGTTTATCCGCCGCCAGCCACAGGGTTTTTTCTAATTGTTGATTTTCAACCATACGAAATTTTAACCCAAACGCCTTTGCAAATATTCTTTTAATTCCGCAATCTTAACTCTTTCCTGCGCCCAGGTATCTCGGTCGCGAACCGTGACCGAATTATCTTCGAGCGATTCGTGGTCAACCGTCACGCAGAACGGCGTGCCGATCTCGTCCTGACGGGCGTAGAGCTTTCCGATGCCGCCCGTGTCGTCGTACACAGTGCGCATCGCGGGCAGCAGATCTTTTTTAAGTTGTTTTGCCATCGCGACGATTTCGGGTTTATTTTTCGCCAATGGCAGAACGGCGACCTTTACGGGAGCGAGGTCGTATTTGAGTTTGAGGATCACCCGAACCTCGCCTTTGTCGTTTGTTTTTTCGGTATAAGCATCCATCAAAACGGCTAGAACGGTGCGATTAACGCCGGCCGCCGGTTCGATGCAATATGGGTAAAAACGCTGGTTTGTGGTCGGATCAAAATACGAAAGATCTTCGGTCGAATCGGAATTAAGGCGTTTGCCTTCCGGGTCTTCGGGTTTCTTTGAATGTGTTTTCAAATCGAAATCCGTGCGGTTGGCAATGCCCATCAATTCGTCAAACTGTGCATCTTCGTCGGCTCGTTCCGGAAAAAAGCGATACAAAATATCAACGCAGCGGACGGCGTAATGGGCGAGTTCTTTCTCGGTTTGCTCATAAAGCTTGAGGTTTTCGGGGTTGATTCCGAGTGAAGCAAACCACGTTTTAAAATCGTCGATCCAATGCTGATGAATTTCGGCGGCGTCGGCAGCACGGCAGAAATATTCCATCTCCATCTGTTCAAACTCGCGGGTGCGGAAAATAAAATTTCCGGGTGTCACTTCGTTGCGGAAAGATTTGCCGATCTGCGCGATTCCGAACGGTAGTTTGCGGCGCGAAGTGTCGAGAACATTTTTGAAATTGATGAAAATTCCCTGCGCCGTTTCGGGGCGCAGATAGGCCAACGCCGATTCGTCTTCATCTGTTGAAACCGCTCCGATCGTTGTTTTGAACATCAGATTAAACTGGCGCGGCTCGGTCAAATCACATTCTTTGCCGCTTCCGGCGCAGGAATTGGCGTCTTTCGGACAAGTTACGTCCTGTAATTTGTCCTGTCGGAATCGGCCTTTACACTTTCGGCAATCAACGAGCGGATCGCTGAAAGTTGTTTCGTGTCCGGAATATTTCCAAACCAGCCGATTTTGAATGATCGAAGAATCGAGACCTTCGATGTCGTCGCGTTCGTGGACAAGCCAACGCCACCAGGATTGTTTGATGTTATTTGCCAATTCGACTCCGAGCGAGCCGTAATCCCAGCTGCTTCCCAATCCGCCGTAGATGTCCGACGCGGGAAAAACAAAACCACGGCGTTTAGCCAAACTGACGATCGTTTCAATATTCGGAGCTGTCATAAGTTATTTGCGATTTGCGATTTTTCACTGATCGAAATATTAAAGGTTAGATTTTACAACGAACAACGCAAAAAAGGTAAAAGGTAAAAAGAAAAAGTAAAAGTAAAAGTAAAAGGGCAAAAAAAAATGTCTTACTCGAATTTAACAGTCAAGTAAGACATTCTTAAGTTTTACCTTTTACCTTTTACCTTTTACGTTTTACCTTAAAAAACTCCCTTTCTACCTTAATCTTGCGGGACCGGCAGTTTGGCACCCGGCGGAACGATAAAGACTTCAAAAGTCGTCTTCGGCCGTTTTCCGGCATCGGTTATTTTTATCAGCCTTGGGTCAACGCCGCGGGTTTTGACAAGATAATCAAGCGTCCGCTTGCTGATTTTGTCATAATTTTCGCGGGACGTATTTCCCGTATAGATGAAGATATAGATTTGCGTGTCAGGGCGTCCTTGTAATTGCAGGACACAGTTGTCAAATCGTGCTTTATCCTCGTCAAATTTGCGTGATTCAAACTGATCACAGATTAAATATTCGATGACCGGAATTTCATCAACCGGAACCGTTACGGAATTCTTTTGAAAACAGGTCTTTCCATAAATGTCGTCGGTGACATCGAGATCGGCACTGATTTTCTGTCCGCCCATCCCGGTCGTGTCCACGGTAATTGCCGATGTACCGAGTCCGCTCGTGATACGAGCCGATTCCGGCGTCACTCTCCAGCGATAATTTAGCGGCGTATTCGAATCTTTGTAGTTGTTAATGGCCGCAAATGTTATCAAATCACCCGCCACCGCCTTATCAGGTGCGCTGACCGAAACATCATACGGACATTTCCGTGAACTGGTCGTTTCGATGTATTTCAGACAAATACAGTTTTTGCGGTCTTTGGTGATCACAACATCCTTGGTGAAAGTCTTGCCGTTCGGAAACTCCACTTCGAGTTTATAAGTGCCCGGCTCAAGATAAAACTCCGCGCTTTCGCCAACGCCGCTCATTCCCTTATAAACGCCGTCAATTTTTACGCTATACGCGCTCGGCGAAGTTTTAACGGTCAAAGTACCCATATTTTTCGGCCGTTTGTTCTTATCGTCGCCGCCAAAACCAAACGCCGAAGTCAGTCCTAAAGTGAGCATCAGCCCAATCACAAACAAAAATTTGTATTTCATCTTTCGCATTTTATTATCCTCAATAATGTTCCCGAGTCCCGCCACGGGCATCAGAGCGCTCACGCAAGGGCTCGGAACGAATCCTTATTTCTCAGTTTTGTCCGCGCCTTTTTTACCGAATTTACGGCGAGCCGCCATTCCGATCCCCGCGAGTCCAGTGCCGAACAAGAGAATCGTCATCGGTTCCGGCACCGGTTCGGGCGGCGGAGTCGGCGTCATCGTCGGTGTCATCGTCGGCGTCATCGTCGGTGTCATCGTTGGTGTCATCGTTGGCGTGGTTGGTGTGGTTGGCGTCGGCGTCGGTGTTTTCTTCTCACGCGTGATGATAAAAGCGATCGGGATTGCCGCCAAACCTAACAAGATCCACTTCGGAAACTTACGTTTTTCAACGACCGTGGTGTCTTTACAGTCGCAAACTTCATCTTCAACGATCTCGGTTTTCGTTTCCGTAATTACGCGGTCGTCTTGCTGCGGTGTGTTTGTGTCGTCATCCCCATCAGCAAAGATCATCAGATCGTTTGCCAAACGCAATTGAGCGAACGCGCCTGTTTTTGCATTGCCTGGCTTTGCATTGACAACCTGCACGACCTGATTAAATTGAACCGGAGCAGCATTTGCCGAAAAGCTTAATGTCAAAACAGACATCAGACTGAATGCCGCAAGAAAAAATCTGAACTTAAAATTTTTCATCTTATATTACCTATCCGAACTTAAAATCGTGTAAGAAAATACACCTCTCACAAGTCTTTTGTCAGACTTGCCGATAGAAAAAATTGTCACAGGGCTGATGGCACAAACTATACCAAAAAACTAGATAAAATGCACTGTTTCAAGCACAAAATCTCTTAAATTTCCCGTAAACTTTTACTTCTATTGGCAGCTGTTCATCACTGAAAAGTCGTAATAAAAAGATATTTCCACAAAATTTGTATTTTTTTGTTTTCTTTTTCAAAAAACCCGCTGCTTATAAAACAAAGATAACCTCAGTCGATCCAAATTTCGGATTTAGGATGTCGGATGTCGGATTATCAATCGAAAAAAACTCGATTTCAAATCAACGGTTTGAAAAACCCTTTGTTATGCGTCTAACTTAGGAACGTGTAAAAAAATAACTTATAACAATCCTGGTTGGTTCAGAGTCGGGGGTCGGAGCGACCAAAGGCAAAAAAAAGGCAGGATGCGGCGAGAGCAAAGGACAGTTTTTTTATATTTATGTATTTTGTTTTTTTTTAATTT
>JANLTD010001077.1:0-1536 GCA_031362765.1 Acidobacteriota bacterium
GATTTCGCGCTCGGGCAATTTGAAAAGTCGTTCGATTTTAAGATGCGCGCTTTGTCGGCACGCAGAAAATTTATCGCAATGGCGGCCGTCGCGGTCGCTGCGGTGTTCGTCGGTTTGAGTTTTATTTCAGATTTCAAATCTCAAATTTCAAATTCCAGGACATCAAATCAAACGATCCGCGTCGGTTCAAAGGATTTTACCGAATCAATAATCTTGGCGGAGATCTTGGCGCAGATGCTCGAAAAACGCGGAATCAACGTCGAGCGGCAATTCGAACTCGGCGGAAATCTCGCGCACGACGCACTTCTATCAAACAACCTCGACGTTTATCCCGAATACACCGGCACGGCTTACACGGCAATTCTCAAACAGAAACCGATCACCAACACAAACCGGGTTTACGACGAAACGAAACAAGCCTACGCCGAAAGATTTGATTTGAGTTTAAGTCCGCCGCTCGGGTTTTCAAACGATTTCGCGATTCTCGTGCGCGGTGAAGCGGCGCGAAAGAATGATCTCAAAACGATTTCCGATGCCGTGCCTTTATCAAAGAACTGGCAAGCCGGATTCGGTCAGGATTTTATGTCGCGTGCCGACGGTTACGCGGGATTTGCCAAAACTTACAACTTTAATTTTACGAAACAGCCCCGCGAAATGGATCTGAGTTTGACGTATAAGGCTTTGCAGACAGAACAACTCGACATCATCGCCGGCAATTCGACCGACGGATTGATCTCCGCGCTCGATCTTTTTCAGCTCGCCGACGATAAAAAATATTTCCCGCCTTATCAGGCCGTCTTTATTGCGCGAAACGACAAAGCGGAAATCCTGCGCGAAACTTTCGAGAAACTAAACAACGCGATCTCGACCGACGAAATGCGAAAGCTCAATTATGCGGTTGACGGCGAAAAGCTCGCGCCGAAACTGGCGGCGGAAAATTGGCTGAAAGAGAAAGGCTTTTAGGTAAAAAAAGGCATATGGATACCGTTTGCGGATGTCGAATGTCGCCGGGGTTGTGTCCCTAACCGATAAAATTTTGCCAAACGGGAAAATAATAATGTGGTCGGCAAATGTAAGTTGATTCAGCGAATGCGAACTTATAAAGTAGTGATTGTAATTATAACCAAGATGCACGGAGACAGATGTTATGAAATTAGACATTAATGAACAGGAGAGAGACCTTTTGGTGGAGTTATTGAAGACAGGACACTCGTCACTGCTTGACGAGATACTGCACACGGATGGGTATGAATACAAGCAACTGCTCAAGCAGAAGTTTGAACTTCTCAAAGAACTGCAGTCAAGAGTCGAGACGACACTCGCCGACAACCCGCCGAATTAGTTATTCAAGTTCGAACTTGAATACTTTGGAGCGCGCCGAACAACGCCGGATAAAAAAATCGTTTCATCCGATTTTCCCGCAGTCGGACGGCAGATCCAATTTTCCGGACTCATGTAATGCGTCAGTAAAAAGTTATGACTGGAGCGCAATCCGTCCCGGTTGCCATGAGCGTCGCTTCGACGCGAAAAAGCCTT
>JANLTD010000101.1:0-1887 GCA_031362765.1 Acidobacteriota bacterium
CGTGCGAAGCGCGCAGAACCTGGAGCGCGTCAAGCTCACGGACAACGCCTGCGCTTTTGAATTTTGTATAGTTTTCAATAGTTTGCGGCGCTTTGTCGAAAGGCGTGATCTTTACTAAAAACGATTCGACGCGCTCGTCAATTCCGCCGGCCGATGTGAAATAAAAAGCGGGCGCGCTGATTTCTAAAATTTCATTTGCAGAAAGATTTGCTCTTTTCTTCAAAATCTCGATAATCGGCTTTTGGTGTTTGGTGTTTGGTTTTTGCAAATCCGAAATCTGAAATCCCGAATCCGCAATCGCCGAGATCGGCTCGGTCAGGTACCCCGAAAACTCAGCGCGATTTAAGTTCTTTTGATTCTTTTGCGCGTTGACGATCGGGCGCGGAAAATCTTTTTTGGCGAGCACGAAAATCTGTCCGTTTTCGGTTTCGAACCATGGCAAAAGATCAATTGTCTGATTCGGTCGTTCGGCGAGTTCGTAGATCTGATTTGTTTCTTTGTGGCGATAGGCTTTGAGATTCAGGAAAGTTTTCCCGCTGGAACTTAAACCAGTCGCTACCGCCCCCGGTTCTGACAGTTGGAAACCAGTCACTATCTGTTCCGACAGTTGGACACCTTCGCCGGCCGAAACTTTTTCGCCGACGATCAGAAAATTGGTTGGCGGAAACGTCAGCGGTTTTCCGCTTAGATCCGATAAATAAAATTTTCCGGCAAAACGATTCGTGACTATCCACGGATTCCAGACCGGCATTGAAACAACGATCCGCAGGTCGTTTACACGAAACTGGTTTTCAAAATCGTGCTGCGAAAAATATGTGTATTCTTCGATCAGTTCCGGCGACCAATGATCGCGGTAATCTTTACGCAAAACAAATTCGGCGGCGGTTCGCATCGTTATTTGAAAACGTGCAAAATTCGGTCGCGGGCTATCGTGGTTTTGATGCGAAACCGCGCCTGTCATATTTAAACTGCTCCGAAAATCCCATGCAAAAACTTCAAACAGAGCAGCCGTTGAAAGTTCCGAGATCTCACCGGAATCTTTGCCGTCAGCGGTCGGCAGATCTAAAAACACCTGTCTTTCCGCGTCGTCCGGCACGACGAAATCACGGATGATCAAAACACCGCCGTCTTTGAGCTGCGCGACCTGATTTTTTAGCGTTTTGACGATTTGCCGAATATCGTAATCATTAAAACTCGTCACGTGATGGAGAACCGAAGAATTTAAGATACCGTCAAGCGTGACCGGTGCAAAGACATTTTCGGCAATGTCGCCGACCGCGAAAGAAAGGTTTTTGGCCGTGTAATGGTTTCGGGAATATTCGACCGTCACCGGATTGATGTCAACGCCCACTACTTCCAAATCGTGATAAAGACGCGCTAAATCAAATGTTCCGCTGCCCGAACCGCTGCCCATATCGGCAATGCGCCCGCGCGCAGGAAAATGCGCGGTTGTCAGCGCTATCTTCTGCTGCATCGAAGCATCCATTCCGGCGAAATATTCTTCGTAAGCGGAAAGGCTGCCGCGATCTTGTTTGGCGTATTTATTCATCGGAGGTAATTGTTTAGGTCTTTGGTTTTTGGTCTTTGGTTTTATTCAATGCAAAGTTGATGATCTTAAATCAAAATTTCTGTAAAAAAAGCGGTTCGGTGAGAAACTCAAAGCCAAACTGTAATTTCTTTCAAAAGAACTAAAAACCAAAGACCTCATCGGATACGTAGAAACTAAAATTTATAGCGGTATTGAATCTTGAAATTTCTGCCTGTGCCGTCAACGCCCCAGCTCGGTTTGCGGTTAAATTGATCGAGAATATTTTCAAAACTCCAGTAAATCTGCGATTTTTCGTTGATTTTGAAACCACCGCGTAAATTAAACAATGCAAAGCCGGG
>JANLTD010000138.1:0-4691 GCA_031362765.1 Acidobacteriota bacterium
CGCTGGTCGTTCCCTGCGGTCCTAAAAAGAATGAAGGATATTCGCTGGTTCGCTTGAAGGGAACTTCACTCGTAAAAATCCCATAACGGATTTCATTGACTATCGTGTCAGTGATCACTCTGCGATATGAAATAGTGAAGGTTTTGTTCCTTGAAAATTGTGATACGTCGGGAACAGCCGAAAAACCGGTCGTATCAACGTCAGGACGAAGAACATTTTCTTTGGTCCAGCTGTACACCGCATTAAACGCATCTTTGTCGGTCGCGTCAACGTCAAAACGTGATGTGTAAGTATTACGGGTCGTGTCAAATCTTCGGTTAAAACCGTAACCCGTTGTATTTAATGAATCACCGCCGGTGGCGTTGCCTGCCGTCGGCATAAGTGAAAGAACTCTCGCCTGAATGATTGGATCAATCGTTGACGGAATGCCCGTAAAACCCACGCCCTGTGCAAAGGTCAGAATGTTTGAAACCGAGCAAAGGCTGCCCGCCGTGCCGGAAGGACAGGAAACGCCTCCCTGACTAAACGGATTACCGGCGGCGGCTCGTGTAAATTGGAACATTCCGTTTCTTGCTTCCGGTGTCAGAATGGTTCTAGTATATCGCTGTCCAAGCGGGTCTTTGATACCTTCATACGCAAAGAAAAAGAACGCTTTGTTTTTTTCCCAAAAAGGTCCGCCTTCGCCGAAATGGGGAACCCAGAAGGGACCGCTGACTTTGCCGCCGTATTGATTACGATTGCGGAAAGGCGGCTTTTTGGCAACATTAAGATCGGATGTTCCATCTGCGTTTCGGGCGCGGTTATTAAAGAAATTATTGGCCGCAAAAGCCGAATTTCGGTTATAAGCAAATAATGCGCCGTGAAAATCTTTTTGTCCGCGCGGTGTGACAAGTGTGATCTGTGCGCCGCCCGAACCAAGATCGGCTTCCTGATTTGTAGTTGAAATCGTAAATTCGCCGGTATCGTCAACCGATGGTCTGCCGGGAGCAAAATCGGTTGCGTTGGTACGAATAAACTGATCGTTGATGCTGATTCCGTCGCGGGTAATATTCGTCAAAGTCGTGCGCTGTCCATTGATGGATGTTCCCTGGAAAGGATTGCTCGCCGTTCCGGCTTGCAGCGTTGTTAAGCTGAGCGGATTACGCGTGAGAAGCGGCAGCGACAAAATTTGTTGCGGGCTGACCGTGTTAGTCACCTGCGCGCTGGTTGATGTAATGACATCGGCGCCGGCCGTCACAGTTACTGATTCCTGGACATTACCGATTTCGAGAGTTGCCGCTAAGGTGTAGTCCCGTCCAATATCGATTTTAAGTTCATTTGCCACATATTTCTTAAAACCGGTAGCTGTCACGCTTACCGTGTACAATCCCGGTTCGAGCTGCGAAAGAGCAAATGATCCTTCGTTATCGCTAACAATTGTTTGAACCTTACCGGTTTGATTAAATGTGACCGTTACGGTTGCGCCCGGCAGGACGCCATCCGGACCCGAAACAGTCCCGACCAAACGCCCGGTCGGGGTTTGGGCAAAAATTGCAATTCCCACGATAAAGATAGTGGCAACCGCAAAAAAAAGTTTTTTCATCTTATTCCTCCAAAAATATATAATTTTTTAATTAAGACGGGTAAAAGCAGTGAAGAATACGTCAATTTTTGTGCCAAAGCAGAAAATGTCTAAAAAGCCAAGTATTTCAACACTTAGTTTTAAGATATTTTGCGGACAAAATAGAAGTTTGAATTATTTTACAAAAATTTGAATTTATCAGTGTCAATTCTTGACAAGATCTCAAGACCGCGCCGGAATATTGTAGCTTTTGATCTTCGAATTCAAGGTCGTTGCATTCAAGCCCAAAAGCCGTGCCGCCCGCGATTGATGTCCGCCGGTTTGGTCGAGGGCGCGGCGAATCAGATCGATCTCGAATTTTTTCACTTCGTCGTAGAAATTTACGCCGCGTGAAATATCAATGTCCATTGAAAAACCTTCGGTGGCTTTCATCATTTCAAACGCCAGTTCAGGATTGCGGACTTCTGGACGCAGACATTCAACCGTAATTTCGTCGGTCGGGGCGATCACGACGGCGCGTTCGATGATGTTTTCAAGCTCGCGGACATTGCCCGGATAATAATAACTTTCAAGCAAAGAAAGAACTTCGGGCGAAAGATTTTCTGAAATGCTGCGTCCGTTTTCGTTGTTATATTTGGTGATAAAAAATTTCGTCAGCGGCAAAATATCTTCGCGTCTTTCCCGAAGCGGAGGCAATTCGAGCGGCACGACCGACAGCCGATAGTAAAGATCTTCGCGGAAAGTTCCGTTGCGCACCGCTTCTTTCAAATCAATGTTCGTCGCCGCAATAATGCGCACATCAACCTTGACCGGAGTCGTTTCGCCAAGCGGAGTAAATTCACGTTCCTGAATAACGCGCAGCAGACGAACCTGCGTTTCGGGACGCAGATCGCCGATCTCGTCGAGAAAGATCGAACCGCCGTCGGCGACTTCAAAGAGACCTTTTTTGACCGCCACCGCGCCGGTGAACGCTCCTTTGGTATGACCGAAAAGTTCAGATTCCAGTAATTCGGACGGAATGTTTGAGCAATTAACGGGAACAAAA
Source organism: Acidobacteriota bacterium (assembly GCA_031362765.1). Taxonomy (GTDB): domain Bacteria; phylum Acidobacteriota; class Blastocatellia; order Pyrinomonadales; family Pyrinomonadaceae; genus JAFDVJ01. The sequence goes on from JANLTD010000138.1 coordinate 2,607, forward strand.
GGCTGGTCATTGCGCGGGCTTGATTCGTGAATCGCTTTTGCGACGAGTTCTTTGCCGGTTCCGGATTCGCCGGTGATCAAAACGGTCGAACGCGCCGGAGCAACACGGTCAACAAGGCGGAAAACATTTTCCATTACCTCGGAGCGACCGATAAAACCTTCGCGTTTGACCGAACGCACCATTGCCTGCCGCAAAACGACGCGTTCTTCTTCCTTGCGCTGCGCTTTGATTCCGCGGGCGACGAGCGCAAGGATCTGCTCGTTTTGAAAAGGTTTGCGAATACAGCCTTCCGCGCCTTTTTCCCAGGCGGAAATTGCCGTGTCGAAAGTCGCATAAGCCGTCACCATCAAAACATATGCGTTCGCATCCATTTTGATGATTTCCCGCAAGGCGATGAGTCCGCCAATGCCGGGCATCGAAACGTCCATCAAAACGACATCGTAAGATTTTTGCGAATAGGCTTCGACGGCTTCTTCGCCCGTCTTCGCCAGATCAACCTTATAACCCGCGCCCGAAAGAATCGTTTCGAGCACGTCGCGCATTATTTCCTCGTCATCACAAATTAAAACCGAACCTTTTTTCGCCATAATTTAATTTTTCACCGCAGAGCCGCAAAGACGCAGAGTTTTGAAAAGGTTTAATTATAAGCAGTAATTTACCGAAAGCGAAATCAATCGGCAAATTAACTTCTGCCATATAATTTTTCTCTGCGTCTCTGCGTCTCTGCGTCTCTGCGGTGAAATTTTTGCTAAAATTCTCCTAAAATGAGTTACGACAAATTCGCCAAAGATTACGATAAAGCATTTGCGCCGTTCGAGAAAAGATTTCTTTCAAAATGGCGCGAAGAAACCCTCTCTTATCTGCCGGAAAACTCAAAAATTCTCGAAATCGGCGCGGGAACAGGGGCGAATTTCCAATTCTATCCAACCTGTCAACACGCCGTTGCTTCAGAGATCTCGCTCAAAATGCTTGAATTTGCGCGCCGCAAGACAAATTCGATCGAGCTTATTCAAACCAACGCCGAAACTTTGCCGTTTGCCGAAAATACCTTTGATGCAGCTTTTGCGACTTTGGTTTTTTGCTCGATCACAAAACCCGAGAATGCTTTTGCCGAATTGCGGCGAATCGTCAAACCGAAAGGCAAGATCGTCTTGCTCGAACACGTTCGCCCAAACGGGTTGCTTGGATTTGCATTCGATTTAATGAGTATTTTGACGGTCGCGATGATCGAAGACCATTTTAATCGGCAAACGGCAAAGCTCGCTGAACAATCGGGTTTGGAAGTTTTGGAAGTCAAACAAAAAGCCTTCGGAATCATCAATCTGATCGTCTGCGAAAATAAAAAAGGCTAAATCATCAAACTGCGGATGATTTAGCCTTGAATCGAAAGACCGCAATTTTTACGGCACAAAAGCGGCCGGCGCCGGTGTGTCGCCGGTTGAGCCGAAGCTTGCGATCAATAATCCCTGGGTTGAACGATTGACATACCACGTTCCCGAGCGGAAAACAGCGAAATCAGCTTTGCCGTCGCCGTCATAGTCGCCCGGCGCGGGTGTGTCGGTCGAAATTCCGAACGGAGCCGAGAAAAAGCTCGCATCTTCCGACCTCAAAACAAACCATTCTCCGCTCGACGGACGATAGAAGGCGATGTCCGTTTTGCCGTCGCCCGTGAAATCCTGTGCGACCGGTTTGTCGGTCGAAATACCGAAGGTCGTCGCGACGGTCGTTCCGGTTGCGCTTCGATTGATCCACCATTGACCGCTTGACGGCCGGAAGATCGCCACGTCAGATTTCCCGTCACCGTCGTAATCGCCGATCTGCGGAATGTCGCCCGAAGCACCGAATTGTTGAATGATCGTTCCCTGCGTGCTTGCCTGAATAAACCAGGTCGCCGTCGAAGGCCGGAAAACCGCGATGTCGGCTTTGCCATCCGCATCAAAATCGCCCGGTGCCGGCGTGTCGCCGTTTGCTCCAAACGGAACCGAATAGAACGAGTTGTTTTCGCTTCTCAGGATAAACCATTCACCGCTCGAAGGTCGGAACACCGCGACATCCGTTTTACCGTCGCCCGAAAAATCGACCGGC
>JANLTD010001083.1:0-1916 GCA_031362765.1 Acidobacteriota bacterium
CCGACGGGCGGTTGAAGGTGGCAAAACGAACATCCTACTTTGAACCTTAAACCATCTGCGACCTTAGACGGTACTGACAAATCAGCCGATCAATCAATTCAACTTTGGCTGAACACCAGCGGAATTTTGACTGGATTTTCCATAGATCAAAATCCCAACGTCACCGTCCTCACCGACCAGCCTTCGCCTCTATTTTTGTTTTCGACGTAAACCGTTTTGATCTGCGGTTTGGACTTGTCGTCCCCCGACGGAAGAATGAAATCTGCCGATTCGCCTGAAACAATTGCCTTTAGAATTTCATCGGTGAGCTTTTGCCCGCCTGCTCTGTCTGCGATTTCCATCGCCGTCAGAGACAGCATTTTGTAGGAATCCTCTTTCTGTTTCGCGCTGTGCTTTTCATTGACACGCACATAAACGAAAAATTTCTTGATGATTTCCGCGTCACCGATCGCGTGATACTCGAAGCTGCCGTTATTCGCCAGAGGCTTCACCTGAACGCAATAGGATAAATCCGGCATTGACGGACTTTGTTTATATTCCTTCGCCTTTAAGTCGAGCGATTTCTCAAACCAACCGCACGGTTCGGGCGCCTTCAAGCCTTTCGGCGCGGAAACCTGCTCTATTCTTTGATTTGAATTTTCGTCGGTTTTGGCATTTACGGCGTTTGAATTTGTTTTTGCATTCGATGTTTCTGTTTTTTGGCACGCCGCACTTACCAAGATCAAACCAGTTATTATCAGTAGTCCTAAATTTTTCATTTTCGCTCCTTCACTCAATTTTTATTGCCTTCCGCAGCGAATAGTTATATCTTTTAACCATAGAAATTGTACTTTGGAAGTTGTGAGTTTTTTATTAGGTTTGACCGATGTCGGATAAAAACAAGCATTTTTACGAGTTTGCAGATTTTCGCCTTGATCCGGAAAATCCGAGTCTTTGGCGCGATGATGAACTTGTTTCAATTTCGCCGAAGGCTCTCGAAACACTGATCATACTGGTCGAAAAAAAAGGCGAGATCGTTTCGCGCGAAGAATTGCTCGAAAAGGTCTGGCGCGATACATTTGTCGAAGAAGGCAATATCAATTACACGATTTCCCTGCTTCGCAAAACGCTTGGCAAAAAAGAATTTATTCAAACTGTTGCGCGGCACGGTTATCGTTTCATCGCAACCGTCAACGAGATTTCGCAACCAGCTAAATTATCCGCCGAAATTTCCGGTGCGCATTCGAAACCGATTCCTGAAAAACATCGCCCGCGTTGGATTCTCGTGTCGGTTTTTCTCGTCAGCCTGCTTTTTCTGACGAGTTTCGCGCTTTTCTGGCGCGGCGACAAAAATCCGAAATCGTCTAAGATCTCTCAATCTGAGAACGCCGAAGCGATGCAGGCTTACACCCGCGGAAAAATGATTTTGGAAAAAAGATCGGCGGAAAATCGTGAAGAAAAAGCGATTGATGAATTTCAAAAAGCCATCACTTTGGACCCGACATTTGCCCTTGCTTACGCCGGTTTAGCCGAAGGTTTTGCTTCTACGGCCGGCAAAATTTCAACCTCAAAACGCCGCGAAATCTACGCCAAAGCCAAAACTGCGGCAGAAAAGGCGTTAGCTTTGGATGCAACGCTGGCGGCAGGTTTCGTGATCCGCGGTTTTATCAAGCGCAACGCAGAATGGGATTTTGCCGGAGCCGAAACCGATTTGCGGCGGGCGATCGAGCTGGATCCGAATAGCGCGCGCGCGCATCAGCGGCTTGCCCAAACTCTCTCGATGATCGGCAAACACGACGAAGCGCTTGCCGAAATTAATTTCGCATATCAATTAGACCCGGTTTCGGATGTGATCTTGGGTTCACGATTTCCGATTCTCGAAGCGCGCGGCTAAAATAGGGAAGCATTTCAGGCAGCGGAACAGGTTTTCCGCGAAA
>JANLTD010000262.1:0-1730 GCA_031362765.1 Acidobacteriota bacterium
CTTCTTTTACAGATTGGGTTTTAAGTGAATCTTCCGGCAAGCATTGGGGAATTTTTGCCCATTCACTCCATTCGATAAAGGAAATGCGCCGCCATTTTCGCTCGCTTATACAAGTCTATAACGAAAATGGCGACCCGCTGATTTTTCGGTTTTATGACCCGCGTGTTTTCCGAAGATTTTTACCGACTTGTACCAGCGATGAACTAAAAACCTTCTTCGGAAAGGTCGAAACTTTTTTTGCCGAAGATGAAAAAGATCAGCCTTTTGCGTCTTTTCGATTGGAAAATGACAAATTAAAACAAACAGATCTGAATTAAAGGAGAAACGATATGCCGAAAGGGCCAGCCGCCAGAATTACCGATAATGTTGTCCATCCATTGCCGCCTGTATTAACACCCGGCCCCGGAAGTTTGAATGTTTTAATTGGAATGTTACCTGCATGGCGCGGAATTCCGCTCGCGGCGGCGGCAGGACTCCAAGCCGCCAAACAGACGGCTGACATTGCTATTCAAACCGCTGTCACGGCAACTGCGGCGGCGGCAGGAACGCCTGGCGCACCGGCGGCTTACGCGGCGGAACAAGCAACCAAAGCCGCAGCATTGGCTTCGATGTCGAGCGCAATTACAGGCGCGGCGGCTTCAGGTGCCGATATTCACGCGTGCGTAACGCCTTCGCCCGTTCCGCCGCACGGGCCAGGTGTCGTGATTGACGGTTCGGCAACGGTGATGATAAATAATCTGCCGGCGTGTCGGATCGGCGACACGATTCTCGAAGCCATCGGTCCGCCGAACAAAATCGCCAAAGGTGAAATGACTGTCATTATTGGCCCATAATATTTTAGTTTGTTCAATACAAACAGGAGAAGTGTCAAAGTGCTGGTTGTCAGACAAGAACAAATCGAAACTATCATTAAAGGAAACGGCGAAGATTTCGTCAATTATCTTTTCGTTTATGTCCAAAGCAATCATTCCGAAGCCGTCGCCAAACGCGATGATGAAATATTGCGGGAAATGATTCGCGGCGGCATCAAACGAGCCGAGAGCCATCAAATCACAAAAGTCGAAGATACGCAGAATTTTTTTGCGAAAATGTTTGAAATCGCCCCGAATTTTGACGAACAAGCTGAAATCAAAGCTGTTTTGGACGATGAAAACATTGCGCCCGATAAACGGCTCGAACAATTGCAATCGCCGATCATTTCCGATGAAAGTTGGGAAAAAGCCAAAAGCAATTATGCCGAAGATGCCTGGTTTGCACATCTTCCCCAAAAGAGATCCGCCGTTAATAAAAGATCCAAAAGAAAGGTTAAATAAAACTTGTGCGAATTTAATAAATTTTGTAATTGTTGAGGTCTTTGGGCTTTAGTTTTTGGTTTTTGGCTTTTTGAAAGAAATTGCGGATTGACATTGAATTTCTCACCAATCCGCTTATTTTCCGAAGGCTTGGTTGAAAATCAAAGGGTTTCCAGCGAATAAAACCAAAAACCAAAGACCAAAAACCAAAGACCTACTCAGATACAAATTATCTGTAAATTCGGCTGACAAAATTCCCTTTCATAAATTCTTCGGGATTCAGTTGGCTTTGCAACACAACGCCTTTGTAATTTCCAGTCAGCAGCATCATCGCCGATTCGCAAAGCGGCGCGGCGGTTGTCGTTTGAATCGCTCTCAAATTTTTGCCGTTTATCTCAAGCGGATGCACGTAAAAGGCTTTTTCAATCATTCGCCGTC
>JANLTD010000270.1:0-5604 GCA_031362765.1 Acidobacteriota bacterium
GCCAATGTGCGCCGACATTTTTCAACTCCTGATTCACATTTTTATGTGATAATAAAAAAGCCTGAAGTCGGCAAACTTTTCATTATTTTTCAAACGACGATTGATTGAAATGTCCATTTACGAAAATTTTCATCCGATAGATCTGGAAAAGATCAACACATATGAGCTCGCAACGCGTCCGAGCAAGGTGACGGTCAAAGATTTTGCGCGCCCGATCAAGGGCGGCGAATCTCTCAAAGATTTTCTTGATAAGCTGCCGGATCTTTTAGCCGTCAAATCTTTGCGCGAGATCGCGGCGGCTATTCGGCGCGCCAAAGAACTCCATAAACCGATTATATGGGGCATTGGCGGTCACGTCATTAAAACAGGACTTGCGCCAATTTTGATTGATCTGATGCGAAAAGGTTTTGTTTCGGCGATCGCTTCAAACGGTTCCGTGCTCGTACACGATACGGAAATTGCCCTCGTCGGTTTTACTTCGGAAGATGTTGACGCGACGCTCGGCCGGGGCGATTTCGGCGCGGCGCGGGAAACCGGCGAGTTCCTTAATATGGCCGCCATATACGGTGCAGAAAATAAGATTGGATTAGGTGAAGCGATAGGCCGGGAGGTCGTCCGGGCAAATCCGCCAAACGCTGATATATCATTGCTTTATGCCGCTTATGAAAACAAAATTCCGTTCACCGCACATCTTACGATCGGTGCGGACATCGGGCATTTTCACGCGACGTGCGACGGGGCGGCATTGGGCGCAGCTTCGCACACGGATTTTCGGCTTTTCTGTTCAATAGTTCGCGAACTAAGTGGCGGCGGCGTGTACTTAAATATCGGTTCAGCCGTTACACTGCCTGAAATTTTTCTAAAAGCCGTTACGGTCGTTCGCAATTTGGGATTTGAGTTAGAAGATCTGACGACCGCAAATTTTGATTTCCTGCAGCATTACCGCCCGCTTACGAACGTCGTCCGCCGCCCGACGGCAAACGGTGCGGGGCGCGGATTTTCCATCACCGGGCACCACGAAATTATGATTCCGCTGCTTGCCGCACAGATTCTTTGTTAGTTCCAAGTTCCAAGTTCCAAGTTTTATTTCGTATGACCTGGAACTTGAAATCTGGAACTTGGAACTAATTACGCAACCCGAAAAACTTTCGGATCGAATCGAACATTCCCGATTTGCCGATTTGAGTGTCGGTGGTTTGTTTGGTATTGACTTCGGTCAATTTCGCGCGGCGTTCTTCGATAATTTCGCTGAATCTTTCAACCAGATCCGGATTGGCTTCGAGGATCGGTTTGAGACAGGTATGGTTGATCTCAAGCACCTCGGTTTCTTCGTTGGCGAGGACCGTTGCGGTGCGCGGTTCACCGGTAAAAAGCCCCATTTCTCCAAAAAAATCGCCTTCGCTTAATGTTCGCACGACTTTAATAACACCGTCTTCGTTGATCTGGACCTTGACCGAACCGCGATGAATGATAAACATTGATTTGCCGTCCTGTCCGCGCCGGACGATCTTTTCGCCGTTTGAAAAGATCTTTGCTTCAACCGTTTCAGCAATTTGCTGGGTTTCTTCGTCGGTCAATGGCGCAAAAAGCGAAACTTCGTTCAAACGTTCGAAAATCTCGTTGACCGTTTCGGTAAAATCAGGCTCAAGTGATTGTGTCTCGATGTGAAGCGTCCGTGTCGGAAAGGCAAAATGGATATTTTCGCGCTGAAAAGCATACCAGACGCGCTGGCGAACCAATGCGTCGGTGTCGTTATATTTCGCGTAATCTTCGAGCCAGTATTTAACTTCCCATTCAATTGCGCTATCGCCGAGATTGCGGATCCGCACGATCGGGCGGATCTTCGGCGAAACATTTTCAATCTGACGGACAACCTCCCGGATCAGATGAATCGTTTTCGAAGGCGACGCGGAATAAAGCGTACTGAAAAAGTTGAGTCTGGCATTCAGATTTTCACGCGGCGCAACCTCGATATATTCTTTGCCAAGACTCGCGTTGCTGATGACCACGATCTTGTTCTGAAAGGTGCGGATTTTCACGCCGCGCCACGAAACGCTTTCAACCACACCCGTCCATTTATTATTTTGCAAATTGATGACATCGCCGACCTGAAACGGCTGATCGGCCTGCAGAGCAATGCCCGCAAAAAGATTTCCAAGCGTGTCCTGCAACGCCAAACCGACAACGATTCCTAAAATGGTCGAACCTGTAAAGAGCGGCGCCAGTTGAACATTCGGGTATTGCGATTGAAAAATAATAAAAAATGCGACGATACAAAGCACGACCGAAAGAATTGTTTTGATGAGCGAGGTTATTTCGGTTTGGCTCGAATTGCGGAGCGCAAATTGGAAGATCAAAAAATTAACATAGCGGACAAAGATAATGACGATCGTCATCCCCAATATAATTTTAATAATGTGGAGAAGATTGATGATCAGGTTGATAATGGTTTCGCTGACCTGCGAAGTCATCGAACCGTCAATATTTGTAATTTTTCCTTCTGTGACAATCAGGTCGAAATAATTCATCAAATAATGATGAATCGTACTCTCGCTCGGAATCAGGATCAAAACGAGTGTGATAATGGAAGTCGCCAGGAGAAAAAATACGGTTCGTTTTCGCAATTCGGATGTGAACATAATAGGTTATAGCCTAAAACATATCAATAATCGTTTTTCCAATCAACATCAGCGAGAGAATTGACACGATTATTGTGATCAGCCAAGCAAAAAGTTTGAAAAAGAAACCGTTGGCATATTTACCCATGATCTCTGAATTTGACGAAAGCAACACGATCGTGACGAGAATGAAGGGCAGCAAAATGCCGTTGATGCATTGAGTTACGAGCAAGAGTTTGATTTGCGGAATGCCCGGCACGAGGGCAACCAGACCTCCGACGACGATCAATGCCGAAAATATTCCGATAAAGATCGGTGCTTCGCGGAATGTTCGCGACAATCCCTTTTCAAACCCGAGCGCTTCGCTGATCGAATAAGCCGTCGCCAGCGGCAAAACGCCCATCGCGAGCATCGCCGCGCCAAAAAGTCCGACGCCGAAAAGATATTTTGCATAAATTCCGGCGACCGGCACCAGCGATTCGGCGGCAGTCGCGGCTGAATCCAGTTCGGTAATACCTTGTTTATTCAAAGTTGCGGCGGTCGAAATTACTATAAATGCGGCAATCAGACAAGCGAAAATAGTCCCGACGACCACATCGGCGCGAACGATCGGCAAATCTTCCTCGTCCATTCCTTTTTCGACCACCGAAGACTGGACATAAACCTGCATAAACGGCGTGATAGTTGTGCCGATAAGTGCCATCACCGTAAAAAGATAAGCATAATCAAAATGAAAACTCGGTTCAAAAATCTCTTTGCCGACCTCAGTCCAAACAGGTTTTGCCAAAAAAGCCGATATCACATAGCCGAAAAAGACGAGCGACATTGCCAAAAAGACTCGTTCAACCCGCTTTTGGGTTCCTTTCACGACGAGCCACCAAATCAAACCGGCGGTCAATGGAACGGTAAAATAGCGGGGAATGCCAAAAAGTTCTGAAGCTTGTGCGATGCCGACAAATTCCGAAATAATAACGCCGGTGTTGGCGATCAAAAGTGCAAGCATGACAAGCGCAGTCCAGCGTACACCGAATTGTTCGCGGATCAGATCAGCCAGCCCTTGACCGGTCACGACACCCATTCGGACACACATTTCCTGGACGACGATGAGCGAGATCATCATCGGCAGAAACACCCAAAGCAAAGTGTAACCGTAACCTGCACCGACTGTTGAATAAGTTGCGATCCCGCTTGCATCGTTGCCCGCGTTGGCGGCGATGATTCCGGGACCGAGAACTGCGAGATAGGCAAATAGGCGGTATTCAGACAGACGACGACCGACGCGCGCCCGTAAGCGCCCAAGTTTTTGCACAAAGTTCTTTGATAAAACTCGCGGAAATGCCATTTCTACTGCTACTGTCGCCGTCTGTCATTGTCTTGATTTCCAACCAGTATTTGTGGCTGAAAGTTGAATATAACTTGCTTTACAAGAAATAACAAAGGTCGGTGACCAGAAGCTTCGTGAATGGTCGGTTTTGAAAAAAAAACGCGATTATTTCGAATTGCGATCATAAGATTTGTGAAGGTAAAAGAAGTTCTTTTTTCAATCAGAGCGATCAATTGTAATTGTTTTGGTTTTTCGTCTTTGGTTTTTAGTAAAAATTACCGAATTGGCGCTGAATCTCCCACTGATACACTTACTTTACGGAAATTTTGATTGAAAATCATCAGGTTTCCATTGAAAGAACCAAAAACCAAAAACCAAAAGCCAAAGACCTAAGCAGTTACGATCAATTTATCTTTATTTTTTGTTATAGGATTTATTGATCTGCTGGCAAAGTGTTCAAGGGGAATTGCTTAAGTCTTCGGTTTTTGAAGGAAAACGCGGATTGGTTATGAATTTCTCACCGATCTGCTCATTTTTCTGACGCTTGAATCGATTAAAACCAAAAACCGAAGATCTAATCAGAAACGATTACTATTAATTTACGTTCATTTCGGAATAACTGAAAAGTGAAAGGTTATGAGTGGGTTGTAAAAAGCGCCTCCACTTATAACCTTTCATTTATTCAGAAGATTGAACCATTCAATTTGATTTTCGATTTGAACAAACCGTCCAAAATCTATGAGGCTTGAATTACTTTTCGCTTTTCAGATATTTTTCGATCGCTTGAGTAACGGATTCACTTTCAGGTGTTTCCTTAGACGAAAAACGGGCGACGATATTGCCTTTTTTATCAATCAAAAACTTGTTGAAATTCCACGTAATATCACCCGCAAAATTCGGGTTAGTTCCTTTATCTGTCAGGAATTTATAAAGCGGATCCTGATCGTCGCCTTTGACGGAAATTTTAGCGAACATCGGGAAAGTGACTTTGTATTTAGAGGTGCAAAAGTCTTTGATCTCGGCCGCAGTTCCGGGTTCTTGACCGCCGAAATTGTTGGCTGGAAAACCGAGAACATAGAATCCTTGTGATCCGTATTTTTCAAAGATCGCTTCTAAACCTTCATATTGCGGCGTATATCCGCATTTGCTTGCCGTGTTCACGACCAGTAGAACATTCCCTTTAAATTTCCTTAATTTGACATCGTTGCCGTCAATGTCTTTCATCTTAAATTCCAGAACAGATTTGGTTTTCAATTCTGCGGCCGGCGCAAAATCACCGAAATAATAAATTCCCGCAATCGTCAAAACTAATACAAACAGCACAAACTTTTTCATAAAACTCCATACATTGAAGAGGACTTTAGCTTTTTGAATTTGACGGATCCGGCAGTTCTTGTAATAAATACCAAATCCCAAAACCAAAGAGCAAAGCCCTCTTCATTAATAAATCACCTTACAATTATTCCCCTAACTCGCGCGGCGAACGCGGCACTTTCGGTAATTGGTCTTTCTTTTCTCTGACTTCGCCGGTTTCCGCAAAAACCTCTTTGATCGCACCGATGCTCGAAAGCATTGCCGAGGTCTCCATCGGCATAAAGATCACCTTCGAATTATTGGTTTTGGTCATATCGCGCAAAGATTCGATATAACGCGCCGTGATCA
>JANLTD010000322.1:0-3996 GCA_031362765.1 Acidobacteriota bacterium
GGTGCCTATAAACTCGGCAAAACCGAATTTCTGAAAGTAAAGGCGCGCGACGGATTTGAAATGGAAGCGATGCGAATTTTGCCGCCCGATTTTGATCCGTCAAAGAAATATCCGGTTTTTGCCTACACATATTCGGGTCCGCACGCGCCTTCGGTCAGAAACCGCTGGGGCGGAACGCAATTTATGTGGCATCAGATGTTGGCGCAAAAAGGCTACATCGTCTGGATCTGCGATAACCGCACGGCATCGGGCAAAGGCGCCGAAAGCGCGTGGAAGGCCTATCAAAAATTCGGTCAAACGGAAGTTCCGGATCTGGAAGACGGTTTCAATTATCTGAAATCTCAGCCTTTTGTTGACGGTTCACGGATCGGAATGTGGGGCTGGAGCTACGGCGGTTTTATGACGAGTTATTTTATGACGCACTCAAACACGCTGAAAATGGGCATCGCGGGCGGACTCGTCGGCGATTGGGCGCTCTATGATTCGATCTATACCGAGCGTTATATGCGAACTCCAAACAATAATCCGGAAGGCTACAAAAAGGCTTCGGTGATCGCCAACGCCGCCAATCTGAGCGGCAAACTGCTGATCATTCACGGCGCGATGGACAACAACGTCCATCAGCAAAACGCGATCAAATTTATCTACGAACTCCAAAAAGCCGGCAAGCAATTCGAGTTTATGACCTACCCGACCCAACGCCACGGAGTTCAGCGCGGATCAATGCAGGAAAAACATCTCTACACGATGATGACCGATTTCGTTCTCAAGAACCTTTAATTGAGAAGAGGAGACGGGGAGAAAGGGAGAAGGGGAGAAGGGGAGATTTTTGTGAATTTGTAATGACAATTTGAAATAATCAAATTTCATATCGCAAACCCAAATCTCCCCGTCTCCCTTTCTCCCTTTCTCCTCTTCTACTTCCGGCAAGGCAACCAATTCAAAATCTCGCCGCATCACACCGTTTGAGTTACAACAAACTTCATAAAACCTAGAAAATATCGGGGTAAAAATGATAAAAGGGAAATTTTTCTCAGTGGTCGTCGTGTGTCTTTTTTTTGTCGGTCTGGCGCAGGCGCAGAATTCTCTGAAAGTGATCGAAGCGGAAACAAATGCTTCGACGAGTGCCAATCAACTCCAAGTCAATCTTGTTGTTGATAACGATTTTCGGCGAAATTCGTCGGCAAAAATCCGACTCGAAATTTTAGATGCGAACGACAAAATCGTTGCTTTCAGCGAGAAAGACGAAAAACTTGGGCGCGGCAAAAATACATTGCCGATGACGCTTCGGTTCGCCGAAAAAAATAGTGTCGAAGATTTGCTTTGGAATCGGCTCAGATATTCGGTCAAGGCAAACGGAAATTCGTCGGAAGGTATAGTTTCGCTTTCGGAAATTATGCCCGAACTTTTTGAATTGCGTGTTTCGTCTTCGAAAGAAATTTTTGCCGGAATGCTTTATCTGGTGCGCGTTCGGGCATTTCATCCGATCAAACGGACGCCGATCTCAGATGTTGAAATCGGTGCTGAACTTAAAATTGATCTCGAAACCGACAGCGATGATGATGAACTAAAGATAAAAGCGACCGGCAAAACCGACAGTGAAGGTTTTGCAACGCTCGAATTTCAAATTCCGCCGGACGTAAAATTTTCCGACAATTGGAGTGCCGATATCGAAGTTGTCGGGAAGAAAAATGATTTGACGGGCAAAGCCGATGACGAATTATGGACACGAGAAAATAAAATTTCCGTCTTTTTTACGACCGACAAACCGCTTTATCAGCCGGATCAAAAAATCTATGTGCGCGGACTCGCGATGCGCCAAGACAAATCGGGTGCGGGAATGACGGTTGTCGCCGAAACAGAATTTGAATTTTCGATCAAAGACGAAGAAGACACGACTCTTTTTCGGCAGAAACTGAAAACCTCGCGATTTGGTGTCGCCGCTCTCGAATGGCAAATTCCCGCTAATGCCAAACTCGGCAAATATCGCGTAATTGCCAAATCCGACGATGAAGATTTGGATGATGACCAAATTTACTTCAAGGTTTCGCGCTACGATTTGCCGAATTTTGTCGTCCAGACCAAATCGAACAAAGATTTTTATTTGCCGGAGCAACCGACGGCCGAAGTGACGGTTGACGCGCTTTATCTTTTCGGTAAACCGGTCGCGGGCGGCAAGGTCAAGGTCGTTCTGGAAAGTAATCGGAGCTGGAATTACAAACAGCAAAAATGGGACATTGAGGAAGAATCCGTGTATGAAGGCGAAGCCGATGGGGAAGGAAAATATCTCGCCAAAATTGATTTGAGCAAAGCTCACACGGATTTAAGAGAAAGTGAAAGTAAAAACTTTCAGGATTTAAATTTCACGGCGTATTTTACCGATTTTTCGACAAATAAAACCGAACAAAAACGCTTTGACCTGCGCGTTTCGAAAGAGCCGATTCATATTAATCTGATCAAAACAACAGACGGCGACAATAATTCAAAGCTTCCGCTTCGTTTTTACGTGACGACTTTTTCGGCGGACGGCAAACCGCTCGCCTGCGATGTCGAGATCAACGGAAAATATGAAGACGAAGCGGACGGGCAAACAAAAACTCTCGCGACAATTAAAACCAATTCGCTTGGCGCCGGCAAAATTGAATTTTTCGCACCGAAACGCGAAGCTGACACTTATTCAGACGATCTTGAAATAAAAGTCATTGCCCGCGACGCGGAAAATCGGGTCGGCACGAAAAAAGCCGAATTTTCGATAGACGAAGACGAAAAACAAATTCTCGTCCGCACGGACAAAGCGATTTACCGCAAAGGCGAACCGCTCAAAATCGAAATTCTTTCGTCGGAAGAATCGGAGACGGTTTTTGTTGATGTTTCAAGAAATTCGTCAAGTGTCGAATCACGCCGGATCAAACTAAAAAACGGACGCGCCGAATTGAAAATTCCGTATAACCCGGCGTTTAAAAGTCAACTGACCATTTCCGCGTATTTTGACGACGACGGCGAGGCGGTAGAGGCTTCGCGCCGTGTAGTTTACCCGACGCCGCGAAATCTTCGCGTCGGAGTCGAAACCAACAAAGACGTTTTTCGCCCCGCAGAAGAAGCCGCGATGAGTTTTAATGTCGTAACGCCCGACAAAAAGCAGACGGAAGCTGCGCTCGGCGTGGTGATTTTGGACCAAGCCGTCGAAGAACGTGCCAAAACCGACGCCAATTTCGGCGGCAACGTTGATATTTTTCAAAGTTTCGACGGTCTCAACGGCAACAGTTGGGACGAACTCGATCTGAAAAAACCGATTTCGCCGGAAATGCAGCTTTTTGCCGAGATGCAGTTTTCCTACTCGTCTTCTTCCGCCAATTTCTTCGACGGCGATTATTCAAAAAGCCTGCAATACGTTTTTGCCGAAAAGCTCAAAAAACAATTTGAAAACATTGAAAAAGTGCTTTTGAAACGCTATCAGGAAACCTGGGAACATCCGGCCGACGAGGCTTCACTGCGAAAAATTCTGAGCGAAAACGGCATCAACTTTGACGATTTGCGCGATCCTTGGGGAAATAAATATCGAGCTTATGTTTATATTGACCGTGAATATGACGCTTTGTATATTTGGTCAAACGGAGCGAATAAAGTTTATGACCGCGAAAATCCCGATGCCGGCAGTGACGATTTTATAGCGTTGCAACTGGCATTTAATTATTTCACGCCGATTGGTTTGAAAATAGATAAAGCCATCAACGATTATGTCGAAAAAACAGGCAAATTCGTCCGCGATACGGAAACCTTGCGCACTGCTTTGGCGGAAAAAGACATTAATCTCGACGAATTGAAAGACCGTTGGGGCGAAGCCTATCGCGTCGAATTCGGCGTCTCCTGGTTCCTCGGCGGCCGCACTGGCCGCGGTGATCTCCGCCCAGACGATCTTCCCGTCGGAGGTCGGGTCGGCGCCCCACCCCTGCGACACGGCGTCGACCAGAGCCAACCCACGGCCGGTCATGCCCG
>JANLTD010000335.1:0-3760 GCA_031362765.1 Acidobacteriota bacterium
GTGCGGTCAATTCTGGCGGCAAAAACTTCGGGGCGCAATCGGCGATGCACGATCCATTTTTGATTCCAAACCGCTTTCAGAGCGCGGGTCGAAACTTCGCAAAGCAAGGTTGCAAGGTGTGGTCCTCCGAATGTGGCAAAACCGGCCTGAGTGGTCGAATTCGAATATGGATTGCCGCTGTCAAAAGCCGCGCCGAGCGTTCCCGCCAAGACAAGAAAGGCTTGAAAATAGCCTTGGAACAGAACATCAATGTGAACCCATTGCCCGATGTCGCGCCCGTTGCGCATATAACGCGGCGTCGGGTCAAAAAATTCGCCGCCGGAAGGCGAAACGCCGTTTTGAATCGAAAGCCAACTCGCAAAATCCGTCATATAATCCGCGCCGCCGCTATTTGCGCCAAGCACTGTACGGATTTTCTGGCTGACTTGGTTGGCACCGAAAAAACAAGGCAGATAGAAAAACTGCGACAACCACGGCCCAACTTTATCGCCCGCCGTTAAACCGCGAAACAAAAGATCCGTCGTCACTTGTCCGCTGTTATTTTTCGCGCCCTTAAAATCCGCGCCGAACAAATTCAGATCGGCGGCGGCGGCGGCGGCGATCGGATTTGACGAATAATCACTGAACGGCACATCACGCAAGAGTGCCATCCAATAATTTTCGGCAATTTCGGCGGCATTTTCGCGGCTCGCAAAAGTCGGTGCCGGTGGTTGAAGAAGCGTAAAACAATCTTTCCCTTCAAGGTCAAATGCAAAACCCGCTTGCGGATCGGTTAATTTTCGATCGCCGCCGAGCGGAATCTGTTCAAATTTTGTCGGATCCCCCGTTCGGAGTGCTTCAAGCAAAGCATTGTAATCCGAAAGTACGACCTCGCCGTTTGATTGGTGCGGCAAACCCTTTGAATAACTGCCGATTTGATTCGGATAAAGCGCTTCATCGCCGTTGTTTGGACGATTGAAAAGCGGCGGAACCGGTTGAAAATTATCTTTCGCGGCATCAGTCCGGAATTTGTAACTAGCCAAAGCGCGTTGATGATAAAAAGAATTGCCATTTCCGCGACTTTGCGCCGAAACAGTAGATTTGTTATCAAGAAACGGTACACCGGTGCCGATCGCGG
This sequence comes from Acidobacteriota bacterium, assembly GCA_031362765.1. Taxonomy (GTDB): domain Bacteria; phylum Acidobacteriota; class Blastocatellia; order Pyrinomonadales; family Pyrinomonadaceae; genus JAFDVJ01. The sequence goes on from JANLTD010000335.1 coordinate 1,118, forward strand.
CGGCTGCAACGCCCGCTTTACCAAGTTTGCCGAGAAAGTTTCTCCGGCTGTTTTCGATAGGAGAATCTGTCATTTTATATATTTCATTTTGATTTTTTTTCTTCATAAATTTTCTCCGAATTGTTTGGAATGGAAAGTTTGTTCAATTAACTGAAAAGCACGATTAAAAGTAAAATTTCAGGAAAAACGAAACTCCGATAAAAATGTCCGAAATGTCTGACAAAAAGCGAGTTTTATTCTGACTGTACCGATAAAAATAGTTTCGCGAACATTTGAACACAAATTTAAGAAAACTACAAGATTTTTTTGATAAAGTTCTCTTATGTTAAAAATAAGACGCTTGCCAAGGATAATCAGTTACATATCCGAAAAACTTGGCAAGGTAAATCAGTTTGTGTTGCGAAGAAGTGCGAAGAAGAAGGATAAAAAACGAATAAAACGAATATTTCCGATTCGACTGGGTTCATTTTTTATCCTCTGTTCCTTGATTGCACCGCATTTAGCAAACAACCAATAGTTTCTCCGCGTTTTGGAAGGGAAAATTACGAAAAGTATTTTGCATTTTAAGGAACAATGTCGAATCTGACCCGAAGGACAACTCCGAAAGTCGCATTAAAACCCAGTAGGGCTTGGCTGGCTTCGCCTCTTGATTTGGCATAAACGCCAGTGCCACCGGTGATTGCGCGTTTGACCGGAATATACAAATCAGAAAGTTCATAGCCGTCGTTGGTTATCGAAGTCTTCCCGTAAGTTTCGTCGAGATCCAAGTATTGGTGCGTAATCACCCAGGGACCTGTCACGCTGTGCGCTCCGTCGCCGATGAACCAGCCGCGGCAAGTCCAACGTCCGATTACCAAAGCCGGAAATTCGGGACTACCGTCTGCATTAACACCGTTTGTGCCGTCGAGCGTTCCAGCCGGATAGATATAGCCTTCGGTAATAAACTCGTTGCCGTAAGCAGGCGAACCGTCCATATGCAAAGGCGTTTCGTCAAAGACAAACTTTGTCCCATTTTCTGCAATGTCCACGATAAACCCGTTGCGACCTAAATCTTTTTCATCGAGAAAGATTTCCTTATTTTGTTTTTCCGTCAATGCGGCGGGACTCGGCAATAATGTCCGTCTGCCTTGCGCTTGTTTTTGGGCAAGACCTGGATTGCCCATCCAGATAATTCCCGCAAATCCCAATACCAAACCCGAAAGCATCAAGACGATGCCTTTTTTTGTTTTCAACATATTTAATTTTTTCATGGTAACTCTCCTTTATTTAGTTTTTATTGTGATAGAACTCAAACAGCGAATTTCGTAAACTGGGAAAAAGCGAATTGCGGCAGACGCGATGTTGTCCGCCGACGGTTTTTATACCGTGCGCTTTGCCGCTTGAAACCCAGCGTCGAACCGATTCGGATTTGACGCGGGCAATTTGTGCGGCTTGCACGGTTGTTAAAAACTCGGCGAACTCTTTGCAGTGCGGACAATATGTTTGTCCGTATCCGGCCGTGATGCGCGTCCTTTCAATTGCAATTATCTCGATTTTCCTTTTCATTTTTCGCGTTTGTGATAAAATGTCTGCACAAAGAACGAAGCGGACATTTTACTTTTTTTGTTCAGGAACTATTTTCCTTTGTCCGGAATGTAAAATCCTGAAAATTTCCCGAAATAAAACCGAAATAAGTCGGAAATAAGCGGGAAATCGGGAGTTTTATGGCGGTGGCCCTAAATAAAATCTATGTTTTAGGCGAGTTTGAACTTGAACCCGACGCTCGACGACTGCATTGCAACGGCGAGAAAATTCATCTCACCAAAAAACCTTTCGGCGTTCTGCTTTACTTGATTGAAAACCGTGAGCGGATGGTTTCGCGCCAGGAACTGCTCGAAACTTTTTGGGACGGACACGAGGTTTATGAAGAAACTCTGACGAAATGCGTCGGCGCAATTCGCAAGGCTTTGGACGATAACAAAGAGCAAACGCGTTTTATTCAAACGCATTGGGCGGAAGGCTATCGCTTTATTGGCGAGGTTGAGGAAAAACAATCCGGCTTTGAAATCGAAAGAATTCGCGGCGTTCGCATCACGGTCGAAGAAACGGACGAACCGGAACTTGAAAAACCGAAATTATTGCCGGAAAAATCGGCGCGGCGAAATTCCCGGCTTATTTTCGCGGTGTCAGCCGTGGCAATCGTGGCGATTGGTTTGGGCGCGTGGTATTGGCAAAAAGCAAAGACCGTGTCTGCTCCAATCGAATCGATCGCCGTCCTGCCGTTTGTTAATCAGAGCGGAAATTCTGACATCGAATATTTGTCGGACGGAATGACTGAAACGCTTATCAATAGCCTTTCACAGATTCCAAACCTAAATGTTAAAGCGCGAAGCACGGTTTTTTATTACAAAGGCAAGGAGATTTCACCACAGAAAATCGGCGAAGAATTGAAAGTGCAGGCGGTTTTGATAGGCAGAGTCGTCCAGCGCGGAAACGACTTGAAATTGAGTCTCGAACTGGTCAACACCCAAACTCAGGATGTGATTTGGAGCGAGACCTACAATCGCAAACAATCCGACCTTGTTTCGCTTCAAAGCGAGATTGCCCAAGATGTTTTAAGCAAACTGAAAATCAGGCTCACGGGCGCGGACGAAAAGAAACTGG
>JANLTD010000345.1:0-1956 GCA_031362765.1 Acidobacteriota bacterium
GAGTGCGTCGGAAATAGATCTCCCTGTAACTTTTTACCGAGGCATTACATTATTTTCAAAAAAACTATTTACATTTTCTTTAAAATCGGTTTCATTTCCGTCGATAAATTTGTCGAAAGCCTCTATCTGTCTGGTTGTGGAGGTGAACCCACGCTCCTGAACGCGAAAACGACAGACAGAGACTCTTCTACCAATTCCGTTCTTTAATTCGATTGATGGATCGTGCGAAACGATCCGATGATCGTGCGAAACGGCTTGCGTGTCGGGCGATGCGCTCGTTCAGCAAGGCGGCGCAGCGTTTTTTGACGTGGTGCAAACGTTTGGCGGCTCGAATCATTGAACATTTGGTGAAGACCGGCACTTTTTCACGGTGTTGACAAATGTTCTATTGGTTGTGGGATTTGACAGTCCGAAACTTAAGTTGAATTAAACACAAAAGGAGAATTAATAAATATGTCCAGCAGAACGACACGAGAATTAGAAAGAAACACGAGGTCAAACGACTATTTACAGGAAAACATAGAAGATTTTGTGCGGAACGCATTTGTCACCGCCCAGAGCGATATTTTAAAGACGCAAAATCGCCCTCACGGGCGAATTTCGCGAGGAACAGATATCGAACGACGGCGCCGCGCGTCAAAATCATGAAATTGCCGAAGAAGCGAACGACGCGCTCAAACAATTAATGCGCGACATCGCCGATTTTGCCGCGACGATGGGCGACGAGATCGAAGGCGTCGAACAAAAATTCCGGGTTCCTCGCTTCGGCGATAAACGCGGACGGATCGCGCGGGGGCGTCCTTTTCGACGGATGTCGAACCTTACCGGGATATTTTTGGCGGACACGGACTCGACACTGATTTCATCGAAAACCTCCGCGCCAAAGCCGACGCGCTCGAAAACGCGCTTTCGGCGGCGGTCTCAAAAACGGCTGACCGTGGTGGTTCGACCGAATCAAAAATGATCGCGCACAAAAAATCAAACAAGATCATCGCCGCGCTCGATCCCGTGATCCGCCGCCTTTACCGCGACAACCCGGCAAAGCTCGCCGCCTGGGATTTTGCCAGCCGCATCGAGCGCGACCCCGAGCCGAAGCCGAAACCGAAACCGACGGTCAAATAATTTATTTAAAGTGTATCATTCAAATGAATGATACACTCTTCTCCATAGATGGAAATACTATCACTGAGCAAGGTTTCAAGATTGGTATATTTGAAGTTGTTATTCTTTGCGCTCTTGGCGTGAGATAATTTACGTAGAGGCGCAAAGTCCGCAAAGAAAAACCAAAGTTATTGCCTTGTTGAGTATAATAACGTTTAGCAAAGAGGAAACATTTAATGTCAATTATTCACAACCATCCAAACATTAATCTAATCAGTATAAAGCGTTTTCGATCATCGAAAGCAAGGATGACATTCTTCATTTTGATAATTGGACTAATTTCAATATTTTACCTGCCGACGACAACAAATGCAGCTACCTTCACAGTTACCAAAATTGCCGACACCAACGACGGCGTATGCGATGCCGATTGTAGCTTGCGCGAAGCGATTGCGGCGGCGGCGGCAGGCGATACGATTGATTTTGCCGTGACGGGGACGATCACGCTGACTTCGGGCGAACTGGTCATCAACAAGAACCTGACGATTCAGGGGCCGGGGGCGGATCAACTCTCCATCAGCGGGAACGAGGCAAGCCGGGTCTTCACAGTCAACAGCGGCGTGACGGCGACGCTGGCCGGGCTGAAGATTGAGAAGGGCAAGGCCAGCAACCAGGGCGGCGGCATTTCCAACCAGGGCACGTTGACCGTCACCAACAGCACGCTCTCCGGCAATTCCGCCAGCGGCGGCAACGCCAACCAGGGCGGCGGCATTTACAACGACGGCGGCACGCTGAACCTCACCAACAGCACGATCTCAGGCCATTCCGCCAAACGCAGCAGAAACAGCGTGGGCG
>JANLTD010000409.1:0-2472 GCA_031362765.1 Acidobacteriota bacterium
CGAAAGGCTTTGTTTTGTTTGAGTTGCAATTAAATCTCATAAAACGAACCACTTCGGTTGGCATACCATTGTTCACATTTGAAGATAAGTCCGGCTGTTTTTAAAATAGTTCAGCACATTTTTGGAAGAAAAAATTATGACAAACAAAACATTTCACATTGACAGAAACACTCAACAAAACAGAAAACCAGAAAAACGCCGGGCGAAACCGGCAGAAAAGTTGAAATTGAAAAAGTCTCGACGGGTATTGGCGGTTCTAAGTTTACTGATCCTGGCAACATTCGGCTTCGGAGCATTGTCGAATTGGCGCAGTTTACCGATTGCTTCAAACGCTCAGCCGGCGGGCACGCCGCCGCCGATGCCCGCCAATCTGCCGGGCAAGGAATATGTCTATGCCGGAAGTGCCCTGATCTCAACGGTCGAGCCTTTTCGGGAAGCTCCGAGTGATTTGGCGGTCTGGCGGCCGTCGAGCGGGACTTGGTATATTCTCAACTCGGCTGAGCAGATGGTCACGCAGCCGTGGGGCTTGGGAAATGATATTCCGGCACCCGGAGATTTTGACGGCGACGGCAAAACGGATTTCTGTGTCTATCGCCGCTCAACCGGAATCTGGTATCTCATCAACAGTTCGAACGGTTCAATTCAATATATTCCTTACGGAACTGCGGAGGATATTCCGGCAGTCGCTGATTTTGACGGCGATTCCAAAGCCGACATCGCTCTTTGGCGGCCTTCAAATCAAACCTGGTACATCCGGCAAAGCTCAAACGGCGCAAGCCTCTCGCCGGTCTTTGGAACAATCGGTGACAAACCCGTGCCGGCTGATTTTGACGGCGACGGACGCGCCGATCTGGTCATCTGGCGAAATAACACGGCGACCTTTTGGGTTCAGCAATCAGGCACGAATCAGGCGGTTTCCTATTCCATCGGTCAAACCGGCGACGAACCGGTGATCAGCGATTACGACGGCGACGGTAAAGCCGATTATGCAACAAGACGCGGCAGCGACAATTATTGGCGGATTCGATACAGCGCCGACGGCAGTCTGACCGGTATGAATTGGGGACTGACATCGGATATTGCCGTGCCGGGACGCTACAACGATTCCGGTGACAGCGATGCGAAAGCGGATATTGCGGTCTGGCGGCCTTCGACCGGAGTTTGGTATATCCTTCGTTCATCGGACCGCAGTATGCGGGCGACCGCATGGGGAATGAACGGAGACATTCCGGTTCCGGCAAACTGGCGCCGGTAGCTTTTAAGGCAAAAGGTAATTGATTAGGTCTTTGGTCTTTGGTTTTTGAAAGAAATTGCAGATTGGTAATTATTTTCTCACCACGCCCGCTTATTTTTTAGAATCTTGATCGTAAATCATTAGGTTTCATTGAATAAAACCAAAAACTAAAGACCAAAAGCCAAAGACTTAATCAATTACGGCAAAAGGCAAAGTAAAAAAAACGTAACTGATTCAGTCTTGGGACTTTGGTTTTGGGTTGTAGTCAAATTAAACCCGAAAGAATAAACAGTCTGAAAAATTGGTGTTTTGATGAGAAAATCATTAGCAATCTGCTATTTTCTTCAAAAACCAAAAGCCAAAGACCAAAGACCTAAACAAATAAAAAGACAATTGAAAACTCACTGAAAATAAATCACGGAAAAAGAGGAAAAATTATGCGCTCATATAATCAAAATAACCTGCAATTTTGGCAATTTATCAAGAAACTTTCACCGCTCACGGGGAAAATCAAAAACTTTGTAACATTAGGTCTCGAAGGCAGACAATGGCTGGCGAGTCTGTTGATCTGCCTGATGCTTCTGCCCTTATTCGCTATTCCGGCGGGTGCTTCAATGTCAGTTGTCGATAACAACACGGGACAATTTGAACCGGTCAATGAAAAATTGTCTCTGTGGATCGAATCGTGGAGAGATCTGAATGCGAAGATCGAGTCGTGGATAACGCCCTGGCGCGCCGGAAACAATTTATCCGGCGAAAATGCTGATGATAAAAAAAAGAAGAAAAAGGCAAAAGAGGTAAATTCGGAAGAAAAAAACGATCAGAACAAACCTGCCGAAAAAACTGTCGAAAAGCCTGAGACGAAATCAATTGAAAAGGTAGAAACAAAACCTGAAAATGTTAAATCTGAAAATGAATCTGCGGAAACGAAAGTTGAGAGCGACAAAGGTAAGGTATCAAAAAAACAAGTTGCGGCGTCTCCGGTTCAGCTTTTCATAAACCAATTGCCGGACAATGAAAGAGCATCAGTGTACAGCTATGAAAATAATCTCGGCGCGCCATTCGGGCAGGTTGAGAAAGATTCACCGAATCAGGCGGCGGCGATCCGAATCCAACACCGCGCCGGAATTGCCAATTTCAGTTTCGGGCTTCCGCTTGCTGCGTTGGCGGGCAGAGGAATTGATGCCGGAGTCGGGCTGGGTTATAACAGCCGCACCTGGAACAAATCTTTAACGGAA
>JANLTD010000411.1:0-3521 GCA_031362765.1 Acidobacteriota bacterium
GCCCATGCCCATCATCATAGCACCGCCGCCACCGCCACCCGGACGATTCCCGCCGCCGCCTTGTCCGCCGCCGCCCGGACGATTTCCATCGCCTTGATTCGTATTAGCTGCCGTCTTGTTCTTTTCGCCGCCGAATCCAAAGGTCTTACTGACATTTAGATTGACATTAAAGAACGATGCCGAACGACCGTAATTTCGCGGAATGATCGCGTTCGGGTCTTGACCGCCGATATTGCAAAACGAATTTGTCAATCGGAGTTCCGCGCATCGTGCGCCCAATTGCGCAAACGTCGGTCGTTCCGTGAAAAGAGTATCGCCGTTTGTATCAATGCCCCGCGTAATATTGAAAGGTCTGCCTGAAGACGCGATGATAAAAGGACTCAGACGAAGATTCCAAGGAAGGGTAATTGAACCGCCGACAAACATATTATGTCTCACATCAAGCGAAGAATTCCCGTATTCATTGCTTAAATCATATGTATAGGCCGGAAAACTTTGAACACCATCAGTATCGCTCTTGGCAACACCAAGGCGATAATTCCCGAACAAAGAGATTTTCGTGCTGATCGTCGTACGGAAATTGACAATAACCTGCTGTTGGTTCAAAAATCCGCTTGATTCGTATTGGTATATATTTCCGCGTGTCGGGTTCGGGCGAAGTGCGCCGACACAGGTCGTTTCAGTTGCACAAACCGGCGCGTTGATATTCCGCGAACGAAGCAAGTGCAGATTTCGCGAAGCTATGTAAAAAACTGCCATTGTCGTTTTGAATGGCAATTGGCGCTCGACTCCTAGTGCCGTTTGAATTGTATATGGCGATCGCAAATCAGGTGCGACCACACGTGTTGTGCTTGAAGACGGCACAGCAGTCGCAATCTGAGCAACAGTCGGAAGATTCGTCACACCGTTCAATGTAAAAACAGGCTGGCTCAACAGCGTGATCGAAGCCGCCCGAATTGCCGGATTCAGATCATTTGCCGAGAGAATGTAATTTAACTGCTGCGTGCCGTCGAACCGATTCGCTTGTAATGTCAGATTTTCATTAAAGCGGTCGTAAAAGATACCGACTCCGCCGCGAAACACGGTTTTCGGTTGGCGCGCACCGCCCGCGCCCGGCGACCACGAAAAGCTGAAACGCGGAGCAAAATTCAAATTGTCGCTGATATTGTTTTGATTTTCGTAGCGCAGACCGAAACTCAAAGTTAAATCCTGCCGAACGCGCCAATCGTCGGAAAAAAACAAACCGACATCAAATTGCGAAACATCCGCTAAAGGATTTCCTGCCGTCACGCTGAACTGTGTCGGATTATAACGCGTTGCCGTTTGCCCCAAAATCTTGGCGCGATATTGTTCGATCGCGGAGACTACTCCGTCAGCGTTTATATCAAACGGATCGCCGACCGCAAAAAATCCGGGGAATGTGAATGTACCGCCGAAGTTTGATTCCGAACGATCTTTGAGCATCGTACTGCGAAGCCTGACACCGAATTTGATCGCGTGCTGCGAGGCTTTTCCCAATGAAGTTGTCGTGTAATTTTGTAATTCCCAGTTGTTCTGACGGTTGTAATTCAAGCCGATCTGTGCGCCGCCGCCGGTGAAACCTGCCGCAACATTGATCGTCGGAATCGAATTATCGCCCGTCTGTTGACGATTATTGTACTCGTATGAAAACCGTGTTTCGTTAACCGTTTTGGCGTTAATGACGGCAGTTTCGGTTAAACGGACTTCATGCGAAAGATTTTCGGTCGCATAAGCGCGGCTTGGCAATGAAAAATCCCCGATGCCTTGATTGCTCGTCGTCGTTCGCGAAAAACTGTAACGCGCAACCAAGGTGTTTTTATCATTGATCGCGTAATCAAAACGTGGACCGATTGAAAATCGGCGGTTTGGAATCGTCAACTCTTGTTGAAAAGGAATGATGTTAAATGCCGAATTCAAAACCGTCGCATTGATTAATGCGCCGTTGTCAACTTCGCGGTTGCTGATGTCAAAAAAGAACGACGATTTACCTTTTTGAACCGGACCTGAGAAATTTCCGCCGTAAAATCTGGTTTGCGATGATGCCCGATTTAGGGCAAACGGATTGCGTGAATTCAAGCTTTCATCGTTAAAATTCATAAACGCCTGTCCGCGCCATTTGTCAGAACCGGGTTTGGTCAAAATTTCGATTCTTCCAAAACCCAAACGATCAAATTCCGCTGAAAACGCATTTTGGTTGATCCGAATCTCACGGATCGTATCTTTTGGCGGAAGCCGTCCGCCGGTGAATCCGTCAATATAAATTTGTCCGCCGTTAGGACCCGATGAAGGCCCGGCCAAAGCCTGCAAAGCCGCTTCCAATTCGTCAGGATCATCCGGCAATGCCTCCAAATCTTTTCCTTTCAGAACCGTCGTACTCGCGCTGTTATTCGGATCATTGTCAACTTGTCCGTCAGCATTGACATCGACGTTTTCCTTGACAGACTGAACGGTCAGAGCAATTGTCAATTCCTGTTTTTGTCCGGCTTTGACTTCAACTTCAGACTGTTCGTAAAGCGCGAATTTCTGAGCAACAACACGAACCGTGTAAGCCCCCGGCGCAAGTCCGTTGATCGTAAATTCGCCTTGTTTATTGGTAATTGCCGATTTTTCTTTGGCGCCCGCGTCAACTGCGATGACATTTGCGCCAACCACAACGGCCCCCAAACTATCATAAACCTGTCCGCTTAAATTTCCCGTCGGTTGCGCCCAAACGCTTAAATTTATAAGCAGTAATAAAAAACTTATAAAAGCTATTGATTTGATTTTCCTCATATTAATTCCCTTAAAAATAAAAATTCAGAGCGCAAATCACTGCTTATAAATAAAGATACTCTGCGCTCGTTGTGTAAATAAAACTTTTTTTATGGTGTACCGAAACCGTCAAGTCCCGGAATGGTAAAGCCCGAATTTCCGCCGCGGTTGCCGCCACCGCCGCCTTGCCCGCCGGCTGTCATCTGCTGCATTTTGATAAATGGTTCGACGCCTGATAATAATTTGATCGCTTTGATGCGGCTTGGATCTGCGCTTTTCGTGCTTGAAACGGCAATCATTTCACCGATCTTCAAATCCGCGATCTTAACCGTCGGAAATCGATCGAGCATATCGTCAATTCCGCCGCCGGCACGAAAACCGCCGCCCTGTCCGGTGCCGTTGGGCACTTGCCCAGGCGTTGGCGGTTTCTGTTGCGGAGTTGTTTGCGGAGTTGTTGGCTGATTACCTTGGGTCGGCGGGCGAAAACCGCCCTGACCGCCGCCGCCGGCTTGCATCATTTGAAACTGCGCCATTCTTTGCGCCATTTCTGGTGGAAAATTCTTCAAAATTGAGGATTCACTAATAACAATGGTGACGGCCTTTTTCGTCTGAAAATCGTAAATTGTGAACTCATAATTCTCGAGGAAGATTGCAGTAATAGTACCGCAGACTTTACGAAATGCGCCGGTGATAACTTATACGGATTTGACATCAGTTCAGACAGTTTAATTATCGACAAAAACACGGAT
>JANLTD010000417.1:0-2346 GCA_031362765.1 Acidobacteriota bacterium
GAACGAAGCCGGCGGACCTGTTTTCAAAATTAAAAATGATCCGCGGGTGACGCGAATCGGCACGTTTTTACGGAAAACGAGTTTGGACGAATTACCGCAGCTTTTCAATGTTGTGCTCGGCGATCTTTCGCTTGTCGGACCGCGGCCGCTGCCGTTGCGCGATGTTCAAAAGTTTAATGAATATTGGTTTAACCGGCGTTTTAGCATCAAACCCGGAATCACTTGCATTTGGCAAATTTCCGGCAGATCCGAAACAAATTTTGACAAATGGATTTTGCAGGACCTTGAATATATTGATAAATGGTCGCTCGCGCTCGATATGAAAATTCTGCTCAAAACGCCAAAAGCCGTGATTTATGGAACAGGCGCGATGTAGAAAATTAGGTTGTGTGTTGAATTTATTGTTTTCATAAATTGCCGCCAACTTTAGTTGGAGGATAGCTTCAGTAAAATACAAAAGGCTTTAGCCGAATTTAAGAAAAACTATCAATCATCCTATTCGCTTTAGCTAAAGCAATACGAAATTATTTATTTTTACAGTCCGGCTAAAGCCTTACTTGTAGTTTAAGGTCAAACCCCAACTTCAGTTGGAGGCAATTGAAAAAAATCATACACATTAAATTTAACACACTGCCAAAGCTCAAAAACCGATGAGGATCAAAGCCAATAAATTTGAAGATATTTCACAGCAACTGCTCAAATCGCCCTTTACTTTGGCGGCTTGTCTTTGCGTTTTGGCTTGCGCGGTCGGCATCGGTGTCGGAACTTTCGGCTCGAATTCGCAAGTCGCGCTGATCGGTGTAAGCGTCGGGATAATTGCAGTTTTCGGCGTGACCTTGATATTTATTTACGATTTTCCGCTCGTTTTTTTGGCCAAAACTTTGTTCATCGCATCATTTTTTATCAAAGCCGATGTGACGATCTTGAGGATCAACGAGCTCGAAGATCCGTCAGGCTTAAATATTTCGCTGACATTTTTTTGCGCGGTCGTTCTTTTTGTGAACGATCTTTACGGCCGCGAAAACAGTAAAAGTTCGAGAATTTTTCCGCTGGTTTTTTCCATCGCGCTGACCGCTTTGACGATTTGCGCCGCCATATCGGCATTTTACGGCGCCGGCGGACAACTCGGTTGGTTTAATTTTCTATCGTATCTATCAACGGTTTTCGTCTGTTTCGTCATCGCTTCGCATTTCGGGACGCGCGAAAACCTCAAGGAATTGGTTTTGGGCATTGGACTTGGAATCGCCTTCACGGGTTTGACCGCGATTTCACAGTTTCTTGCCGATTTCCCGAAAATCGCGGTTCTCGGAACAGGAACCGAAGACGAACTTCTCTGGACGCAAGCCGAGCTTTTTTCGAGAGTTTCGGCATTTTTGCGAACTCCGACCGAAATGGGTTGGGTTATTTCCGCGCTGATTCCGATCATCATCGCACCGATCGTCGGCTATGCGAAGAGTTTTTCAACTTCGCAGCGGGTAATTTTGGCACTTTCGGCATTTATGGGAATTGCCGCAATTATTCTTTCGCTTGCGCGCGGCAGTTGGATCGCGCTCGTTGTCGGATCATTAATTATTGTTCTCACAGCATGGAAAAATTGGGAAAGCACCGAGAGAAAACATTATTTTGCGGCAATCGGCGGTTTGCTTATTCTTTGCGCGATGACGCTTGCTCCTTTCGGAAGCAAGATTTACGACCGCCTGACGACGGACGACGGCAGTTCTGCCGCGATTCGGATTCCGCTGATGAAGGTGGCGTGGAACATCATTGAGGAAAATCCGCTCGTCGGAATTGGGTTAAGCGGTTACCGGACGGCAATGTATCGGTATGACGACACAAAGGAACACGTGACCCAGATCTTTCCCGGTGCGGTTCATAATTCATTCGCACACATCACCGCCGAAATTGGTATTCCGGGTGGAATCTTCTTTGGAATTTTACTCTTGATCGCCATTTTTGAATGTTGGCAAACGATGGCAAGCCGTGACAAATTATTGTTCGCGCTTGCTTTAGGCGCATTCGCGGGAATTGTCGCCTACACGATTTCGGCGATCAAAGAACCGAGTACATTGGGTTCGGCGCGTCCGCCGATTCGAACCTGTTTCTTTTTGTTAGGTTTTATTATGGCTTTGAGGAATTGCCGAAGAAATTCAATTTCAAATTTCAAATTTCAAATTTCAAATTAATTTTTATGAACTCCGCAATCCAAAATCCGAAATCCAAAATCATCCAAAATGTCTTGTGGATGGCCTGGTCAGGCGCGGTCAGCATTGCCAACAGCGTCGCGGTTTGGGTTTTTATGGCGCGTCTGCGCGAACCGGACGAAATCGGCAGATTTACAATCGTAAT
>JANLTD010000510.1:0-2181 GCA_031362765.1 Acidobacteriota bacterium
CCCAATGACCCGCAAAAAAGACGCAAAACCCGAAAATGCTCTGCATCGGCAGGAAGATATTCTGATAAGATGGCTTGGCATTTAATTGGAGCGCGGTCTATTCCTTTCCGCAGCGTTCGGTGCTGTGTTCCGCGACACTCGGGCGGTGATAAATATACCAATTTTCGCCGAGCGGTCTAAATTCGGTTTTGCCGTTGTAAGTTTTTTGTCCGCGTTCCGCCAGAGCTGTCGCCGGGTCGCGGCTGAAAGCATAGCCTTTATACGCCAAAAAGTCGCTGCACGACTCGCCTTCTTTCACAAGTTCGCTCGGCAACACCACAAAAACACCTAATCGCCAAGTTTCCGGTCCTTGTAAGGATGTCGAAACCGCTCCGATTCGTTTTTCGATTTCGTCCATCTCCGCTATCAACGCTCGATTGTTTTGCCAATTTGTCGTTTGCAGAATCTTCGCCAAACGGTCGAAATCCGGTTTTTGATCACGAAAACGTTCGGTCAAAACCTCGTCCGCCACTAATGGTTTCGATTTGGACGAAAAGAGAGATTTACAACCCAACGCCGTGAATAAAAAAACGATGATCAAAAAAATACCTGAAAATTTCATATTCAATTTAGATTCGTGAATTCAAGTAGTAAGTGCAACTTTGCGTAATTGCGGCAACACCAGTCCTTAAAATAGACTTCATTTGGAGTTTGATAACCAAATGCTTTTCGCGGTCGATTGTTCAGCTTATCTTCGACCAATTTGACGTTATTATCAGTTAATTTCATAACAACTTTTTGATGCAAATTGAAGAGAAAATTTACTTCCATCTTACTCTTCAATTATTTTATCTAAAGTTGCACTTACTACTTGAATTCAAGTTTTATCTTTCTTTCCAAAAATCTGCCATATCTGTTCCTTGTGGTTACGGGTCAAAAATTGGACGGGGTTCTGCAATTGCTAACCTTAATTCTGTAGCTATATTCCATAGTCTAGAATAAACTTCAAATTCCTTTTCAGCTTGACGTTAATGCAGATTTGCTTTCTTTGATAATTGCCACTTCAAAACCTCCGTCGTTGTTTCAAATTCATTACAAAATTTTTACTCGTTAATTATAATTGATTTCTGTCTTTCCCGATTGACTTTCAATTGCAAAACATCCGGTCGCGAATAATGTCCCGTGATGTCGAGATTTTGGCGTTGTTCGCGCACCTTTTGGTGATTGATCTCGGCGACGACGAGTTTTTCTTCGGTGCCGACGGGAGCGATCAGCCATTCGCCGTCGGGCGCGGCGAGGCAGGTGCCGCCGGTTGATAATATTTCGGGCGCGTTTTCGAGTATTTTGTCGAGATGAATCGTCTCAACCGGAAAATCTTCGCGGCGCATAACCGAGCAGACCGACGCGACGAACGAGCGTGATTCTTTGGCGATAAAACGCGTTACATCAACATTATGAATTCCGCCGGGAAAAACGCAGATGTGAAGATCTTCGCCCTGCCCGTAGAGCGCGGCACGCGCGAGCGGGTTCCAGTTTTCCCAACAGTTCAGACCGCCGACAGTGAATGCGTTCAGACTATGAACGCGCAAGCCATTACCGTCGCCGTTGGCCCATACGAGGCGTTCTTCATAGGTCGGGACGAGTTTGCGTTGGACGCTTTTTATTTGGCCGTCTTTGTTAATAAATACAAGCGCGGCATAAAGACTTTCGCCTCTGTCGGCAGGTTTTTCGACGATCCCGATGTAGATCGCAAGGCGCCTCTCACGCGCCAGATCGCAAACCGTTTGCAGATCGCCGCGTTCGATTTGGACGGCTTGATTTGAATATTCGGCGAAAATTTCTTTTTGAACCTGTGAATTAAACCTTGCGCCGTCGGTCAATTCTAACCAATACGGATAACCGCCGACACACGCTTCGCCGCCGAGAACGACGAATTCACAATCTTGATCGGCTGCATCCGATGCATAAATTAAAGCCTTTTCGAGAGTCTTTTGACGGTTCATCCAGACGGGTGCAAATTGGGCAAGTCCGATCTTCAATGTTTGTTTTTCCATAGCATTTCACCTGAGTTGTTAATCATTGATATTAAGACAATTAAACGCAGAGAGCGCAAAGGACACAGAGTTTTTTTGACAATTCTGCAAGATAAAATCTGTCGCGTCTTCTGCATTTTCTCTGCGCCCTCCGCGCTCTCTGCGTTAA
>JANLTD010000604.1:0-4335 GCA_031362765.1 Acidobacteriota bacterium
CGAAGAAACGTCCTGACTTCGTTAAATGGCTTGCCGACCATCGAAACGCCGTTGACTTCAAGGATCTTGTCGCCGTAGCCAAGTCCGGCACGATTTGCCGGCGCACCCTCAAAGGTCGCTTTGATATAAGTTGCGATCACAGTGCCGTTGGTGTCCGCCAGATCCCCGATCGTTGCGCCGATCCCGAAATATCGGGAACTCTGATCGGTGCGAAATTGTTCTGTTTCCTTAGAATCGAAATAATTTGAGTGCGGATCAAGCGTGTGCAGCATTGAATCTATTGAGGACTTAAAGAGCTCGTTATAATCGAGAGATTTGCCGTCGAAGTGATTTGATTCAATCAACGTCAACGCTTCTGCAAGATCAGCTTCGATTGTTTCCGAAGTCACAACCTTGTTTATTTTTGTAACGGTATTGATTTCCGGTGAGGTTTTGGGTTTTATTTTAGAAACGGTCGAATCTTGGGCAAATACATTTGAAAACCCCAATATCAACGAAAACATTACACCGAACAAAATTGAACTTTTTTTCACTATAAAAATCTCCTGAAAATTTACTGCGGAATAGAATTTTTCTCAAAAAATGATAACATCTGTTTGAAGAAAAAGCGATAAAAAGAGTTGCATGCTAAGGAAATAAAAGCCGAATACTTTTTTTAGAAAAGGAATTAATAATCCAAGTATGAAAATAACAATCTTTCCGAATTTGTTTTTAATGCTGATCTTTCTATTCGCATTAGGTGGATTTGGCTTTGCACAAACAACCGCAACAACAACTCCAATAAATTGGGTAAATTATTCAGTGAAAAGCAGTAAAGTTACTTTTCTGATGCCCAAACTCCCGATCGTAATTGAAGAAAGTAACAAATGTCGGGGAGAAGAAACTTTTGCATTTGGAAGTTATGCCGACGGCGTTGCATATGTCGTTAGAATATCAAAGAAAATAGATGTTCCAGAATATTGTCGGGAAAAGAAAGAATTTGATAAGCAAAATTTTGAAAATAGAATCCAAACACTAAAAAATAATACCGCATTGCCTCTTAAAGCAGTTTCAACTGAAAAATCAAACGAAACGAAACTTATTGGCAATAATGAAATTTATCAGCTTGTCAATGATTCTAAAAATAACCGCTGGTTTGAAATGTTTGTTGCCGGTGCCGTTGAAAATAATAAAGAGGTCGCAGATTTCTTTTCATCCCTGAAAACCGAAAAAAAAATAACCGGAATTGAGATCGGAAATGGCGCATCAAGAGTTCTCGGTGACGAAAACGTCAAAGAAAATATTGATAAATCAACGCGCTTGGGCCAAGGATTAGGTGGCGGAACTTCAAACGGAAATTCAACACCACAAGTTCCCGTTGATAAATCGAATACTAGCGGATTAAGAATTGTAATGAAACCGCGCGCTAATTACACGGATCAAGCCCGGGAAAACCAAACACAGGGAAAAGTGGTTTTGAGAGTTACTTTTTCGGCAGACGGCGGAATTGGTTCAATAAGTGTTGTTTCAGGGCTTCAAGATGGATTAACCGAGCAGGCTATTCTTGCTGCTCAAAAAATACTTTTTATTCCGGCGCAAAAAAACGGGGTCCGAATTTCTGTCACCAAAGCTGTGGAGTATTCCTTTACTATTTATTAAAAAATGACACATCTTCTCGAAGTTAATAATTTAGAAACCCACTTTCCGACCCGTGCGGGTTTGGTTAAAGCGGTCAATGATGTCAGTTTTTACGTTGACGAAGGCGAGCTTTTAGGACTCGTCGGCGAATCGGGTTGCGGAAAATCAATTACCGCTCTTTCGGTAATGCGGCTGATTTCTTCACCGGGAAAGATCGTTGGCGGCGAGATAAAATTCAAAGGGGAAGAATTGCTGAAAGCGAGCGATGACCGGATGCGCGAGATTCGCGGTAACGATATTGCAATGATCTTTCAGGACCCGATGACGTCGCTTAATCCGGTTTTTACGGTTGGCGAACAAATCGCCGAAGCCTTGCGGCTTCATCGAAAGTTGCCCAAAAAAGATGCGTGGGACGAGGCGGTCGAAGCAATGAAAGAAGTTTCGATTCCTGACCCGGGCCGGCGCGTCAAAGATTATCCGCATCAACTTTCGGGCGGAATGCGCCAGCGTGTGATGATCGCGATGGCCTTGGCTTGCAATCCCGAACTGCTGATCGCCGACGAGCCGACAACCGCTTTGGATGTGACGATTCAGGCGCAGATCCTCGAACTTCTCGACGAACTTCGGACAAACCGAAAACTTGCCGTTTTGCTGATCACGCACGATTTGGGTGTCGTTGCCGAAGTTGCCGACCGCGTTTGTGTGATGTACACGGGCAAGATCGTTGAGGAAGCCGGCGTTGACGAAATATTTGAAAATCCGAAACATCCATATACGAAAGGATTATTAAAATCGGTGCCGAAATTGACGGCGCACCATATTGAAAAAGTTTTTCGTCTCCAAACGATCGAGGGAACAGTTCCGAGTCCGACAAATTTGCCGGCCGGTTGTCATTTCGCGCCGCGCTGCGAAAAACGGATGGACATCTGCACACACAGCACGATTCCGCTGATCGAATTGGCAAATGATGTCAAAGTCCGATGTGTTTTGTATGATGAAAAACAAAAATTTGAAATTGCGCGCCACAGGACTTTATCTGCGTTATCCGATAATTGAAAATTGCGCACAGTTTATTTCTTTGGCCAAATCGAGCCAAAAATTTCGTCGCAATTTGGTCAATTCGGCAAAAGACAAAGAAAGTTTTCGGTCG
This sequence comes from Acidobacteriota bacterium, assembly GCA_031362765.1. Classification (GTDB taxonomy): domain Bacteria; phylum Acidobacteriota; class Blastocatellia; order Pyrinomonadales; family Pyrinomonadaceae; genus JAFDVJ01. The sequence continues at coordinate 2,768 of JANLTD010000604.1, forward strand.
TTTTGTCGAAAGAGGCGAGGCGAAAGAGAATAGACATCTTTCTAAAATAATTTTTACCGCCGAGACGCTGAGTCGCTGAGTTTTTTGAAATTATGATTGGCCGACAGACTTCAGGTTATCTCAAAAGTGCGTTGATTTTAAGACCATCTGCCTAGAGTTTTTATCTCTTCACTCAGCGTCTCAGCGACTCGGCGGTTAATTTATTTCGGATAATCGGTCAATATAAATTTTGGAAAAGTTATCTAATGAAAAAAACCTTCAAAATCCCGATGACAATTGAAGAATTTGAGATTTGCGAAGTTCCGTTTGGTTGGAAGGACGAATATTTTGATCGCTTCGCTTACATCACGCCGCGTTCACACGGTGTGATGATGAAAGTTCCGGTAGGAAAGCGCAGTGTCAATAAATTTGTTGAAATTAGGCCCATTTCGGAAATTTCTATTGATGAGTTGTGCCGACTTTTTTATGATTCTTTTGTTGATTCGGTTGAATATTTGAATAGGACAAAACGTGAAGTCAACAGTGAGGCAAAAAAAGAAATTACAAACTTTTTCAATGGAAAACGCGGCATTCCGCAACTCGAACTCTGTAAAGTTGCGGTATTAGATAAGAAAAAAGTCGGCGTGTGCCTGGTTTCAAAGTATAAATTCGGTTATAAAAACGAGATTATTTTCGTTCATCCAACAAGTCAGCGTAAAAATATCGGAAGCGCGTTGGTGTCAGCAGTTTTGAACGATTTAGACAAACTTACCGAAAAAGTGTTTTGGAGCGAACATCATATTTGTAATGAGTTAAGTGCGAGTTGGCATCGCAAATTCGGATTTGTCGAAGAAACTGATATTATGACCGCTAAATTTCGTGTAAATTATTACAGACACGAAGTTTATCGAAATGAAAAACTTAATGATAAGATTAAACTGAAAGTTTTGAAACCCTTATTAAAAAAAGCCAAAAAAGAAGTTGAACGGCTTGAAAAGATTGAAAAAGCTGACTTTCAAGCCGCTTGGATGTCTTGGAAATACGATTTTTAAAAAATGACAGCAACCCAAACTAGAAAAAAAGAACTTGTAAATGTCCGTAAACTCGTCAAACATTTTGCGGTTGAAAATTCAGACGATGTCGTGCGCGCGGTTGATGATGTTTCGTTTGATATTTTGGCGGGCGAAACGCTCGGTTTGGTCGGTGAATCGGGTTGCGGTAAATCGACCGTCGGCCGTTGTATCTTGAGGCTTCACGAACCGACCAGCGGGGAAGTTTTCTTTGAAGATCAAAACATCATTGGTTTGCCCAATAAAGAAATGCAAAGATTGCGGCGCGAAATGCAGATCATTTTTCAAGATCCATATGCTTCTCTGAATCCGCGTCTTTCGATTTTCTCAACTATTTCCGAACCGCTCAAAATTCACGGCATCGGTAATAAAACCGAACAACGCGAAAGAGTTGCGGATTTGCTCAAAAAAGTCGGACTCGATCCGAATTATCTGTCCCGCTATCCGCACGAATTTTCCGGCGGCCAACGCCAACGCATCGGCATTGCCCGCGCATTGGCACTCAATCCGAAATTGATA
>JANLTD010000619.1:0-4953 GCA_031362765.1 Acidobacteriota bacterium
GCCTTGTAGCTGTCCGTGTCAATTATTCTGTTAATTTCAAACATATTTTTATATTTCTCCATTTTTCGGCTCTCTACCCGAAAGCCTAATTTTTATTTACCTATTTTGTTTCGGCGATAAAATCAACCACCGTTTGTGCCAATTCCTCGCCCCTGTCTTCCTGCAAAAAATGTCCCGCGCCTTTGATGGTCGTGTGATTTTGACCGTTCGCGCCCGGAATTAATTTTTGCAAAATTCGGTCCGCGCCGCGTGTAATCGGGTCGCCGTCGCTGAACGCGGTCAGAAAAGGTTTTTCCCAACTTCGCAGAATTTCCCACGCCTTGCGATTTGCCGCCGAAGCCGGATTGTCGGGCGTGATCGGCACGAGTGTCGGAAAAACTCGTGCCGCCGTTTTGTAAGTCTTATCGGGAAAAGGCGCGTCGTAAGCCGCAGTGATTTCTTTGGAGAGTTTTGTTTGGCATCCCAAACCGACAAATTTCCCGACCGGAAAAAACGGTGTTGCCTGCGACATTGCGAGCCAGAGTTTGAAAGCCTTCGGAATTTTTTCGTCGCCCGTCGGCAGAAACGTATTGGCAGCGACGATGCGCGAAAATCTGTCGCTCATTTCCGCCGCGACGCGTAAACCGATCAGTCCGCCCCAATCCTGACAAACAAGCGTGATATTTTTCAGGTCGAGATTTTCGATCAAAGCCCGAATGCTTTCAACGTGCATCGCATAAGAATAGCTGGCGGCTTCGGTAAATTTGTCGGATTTGCCGAAACCGATCAGATCGGGCGCAATCACGCGATGTCCGGCAACTTGAACGATCGGAATCATCTTGCGATACAAAAAGCTCCACGAAGGTTCGCCGTGCAGCATTAAAACCGTTTCGCACGCTGATTTTTCGCCTTCGTCAACAAAATGAATCCGCGCCTCGCCAAAATTCGTGTAATGCGGCGCAAACGGAAATTGCGGCAAATTCTCAAATCTCTCGTCGGGTGTTCGTAAAATCATTTCTTCTCCTAAAGTTTCAAACGCAAAATCACGGGTTCCTTTAATTTATCTTCGGCTAACGTGCCGTCGCCGTTCGCGAGCGCCCATTGGCTGTTGGCGATGTAATAGAAATCGTTTCCGACTTTGACACCGAGCGTCGGTTCGTTAAAATCGGCGTGATTTGCTTCAAGCGTTTCGCTTTTTGTGACGCGGCTGAAATCTTTGCTGAGAAAAAACCGTGCCACGCGATGCGGGCGAAAACCGTTTTGGATCGCGATCAGATTTCCGCGATGAAAATAAAGTCCGTCAATCCCGATCGGATTTGTGTTTGCGTCCATGCCAAGCTGCAAGATCTTTTTGTCCTGCATTCCGATCCGAAAAACTCCTTTGGAATAATCGGCGGCAAAGAGAATTTTTTCGTCCGGCGAAAACGCCAAACCTTGCAAAGACGAGAAATTATCGCTTGTCAGAAAAATTTCGAGCTCGTCTTTGCGCGTTTCGATCCGGTAAATATTCGGCGCGGCGCTGTCGGACGCAAAAACGTCGCCGTTTTTCGCGATGATCAGATCGCCGAGCGCGTGTTTGGCAGTTTCGTTGGATAAAAGATATTTTTTCAGTAATTTTCCCGTTCGCAGATCGTATTTGAAAACGCCTGATTTGCCGTCGTCCGCTTTTTGAAAACCTTGCATTTGCGAGAAAGAGGTCGTCGTGACCCACAAAACCCGCCGCGCATCGTCAACGCGCATCCCCGAAACGCTCCACAAACCGTCTGCGTCGAGCGAAAAATCAGAAACTTTGCCGTTTGCGTCAATCGCAACGATCTTACGCCGGTGAATACTGCCGACAAAAAAGCGTTTCGCCCGTGCGTCGTAAGCAATTCCCTCGGTGATCAAATCTTTGTCGGGAATCGTAAACGCCTTTTCACTCCGATTAAAGGTTCTTTGATTAAGCGCGAATCGGGCTTGAATCGTTTTAAATCGCGGCAGATCGAACAAAGATTTGAAATCATCATCTTTTTCGACCGCAAAAAACAAATCCATTGCCGCAATTCGTTCTAGAACGGTTAAAGCCTCATTCGGCTTATTGTTAAGTGCGTAAGCATCCGCCAAATTATAAAGAAGCCGCGCATGAGCGGGGCGCAAATCGCTCGCAAGTTTCATATTTTCAAGAAACTTTGCGTAATCTTTCGCCTTGTAATCAGTTGCCGCTTGCCGTTCAAATTTCACGCTGTCGCGCATTTGGGCGGCAGTTTGAGCATTGACGCAAAAAGCAAAAATCAGCAAGAAAAAACTGACTGCCAACAAGTAATTTTTGTTTAGTAAAATATTCATTAAACCTTCTCCTATTTTTGGGTTATCTAAAAATTTTGATGAATGAACAAGACAGGTAATCGTTTGATTCAATTTATGTTACCTGAGTTTGTTTGCGCCAAAATTTTCTTAAATTCCCAGGAAAAAGCGGATGATATGAATGTGATCTTCAAAAAATTCGTCTTCTTTTTCGCCCAACGCCGACAGCGGAAGCCAGAAGGCTTTGGCCGCATCGTCGCCGCCTTTGACACGCGGTAGCCCTTCTTTCAGGTTCGGAGCGAGTTCGATGAAATACGCAAAAGTAACGGTGCGGCCGCGCTGGCTGCGTTCGGGATGATCAAAAGCGTGTGAACTTTTGATACTTCCCCGAAGCACTTGCGCGGCAACTTTGATTTGTGTTTCTTCTTTTAATTCTTTAACGGCATTGTCTTCGAGGGTCTGCCCGCTTGCCAGAAATCCGCCGGGAAGCGCGAGCAGACCTTTGCCCGGCTGATGTCCGCGACGGATGACAAGAACGTGACCGCTTTGGACGACAACCGCGTCAGTTGTGATAAAGGTTGCTTCAAACGGCACGCCGACAAAGCGCGTGTCGGCTTTGTATTTTTGCAGGTAAGCAAATTCGTTTTGCAGATTCGGAAAGATCTCCGTTTGCCGGAAAACGTCGAGCGTGGCCGCCACCTGCGGAGGTAAGAAATCTTTCCAATCATCGCTTTCCACAAAAAATTTCTCGCGGATATTTGAAGCGTTCAGATTCAGAAGTTTTTTGTCTGCGCAGTAAAATTCCTCAAAACTCCACTGCGGAAATAGATTTAAGTAGTACGAACTGCGGTCTTTGAAAAAACCGACCATCGCAATCTGCGCGTCCGTCTTTTCGTGATCTTCGGTAATTTCGCCGACAAGATTTTGCACTTCCGCCGTCCAAACGTGGTCGTTATACGGATAATCGCGAACAGCGCGAAAGATCAAACGTTTTTCTTCCGCAGGAAAACAAGCGCGGATAATTTCCTCGCGCATCGCGGGCGTGAACGGATTTTTTACGTCGGACGCACTTCGCGCCGAGCCAAGAACGACAATGACTTTTTCAGCTAAATGTAAACTATGTTGGATTAAATTTTGATGTGCTAAATGGAATGGCTGGAATCGTCCGACGACGACCGCGTAATCATATTTCTTCATTTTTCTAACACTCCTCGTGTTCTAAATTTTCGCCTCGCCTTTTTAGCATGGCTACATATATTACAAAAACATAATACGCCGAAAATTTCAAATTAGTGCAAGATAATTTTCGTAATAAACTTTTATCTTATCGCATCACAAACAGAATTCACGCGGACAGTAATGTATATGCCGCAGAACAAATTCATTGTGTTAGTCACCGATCAATGCTATAAATGATCTTCCAAATTTACTAAAACCTACTGTTTTATTATTCTACGGATTAAAAGTATTCATTTGCTATGCGTAATTTTTTATTTAGATTTGCTCTAATATGTGTGGTCTTTGTCACCTTTGCGACCGCCCAAAAAGTTGAATTGACCATTGATGTGTCAAGGTCCGGACCAAAAATTGACCGCAATATTTTCGGTCAGTTTGGCGAACACCTCGGCTACGGCGTTTATGAAGGCATTTGGGTCGGACCGGGTTCTAAGATTCCCAATACCCGTGGAATTCGCAACGATGTCGTCAAGGCGCTCAAAGATATTAAAGTGCCAAACATCCGTTGGCCGGGCGGCTGCTTTGCCGACGAATATCACTGGCGTAAAGGCATCGGAGCGCAGCGGGTCAAGACGCTCAACCCGAACTGGGGCGGCGTGATCGAGCCGAATACTTTCGGGACTCATGAATATTTGGATTTTCTCGACCAAATCGGTTCCGAAGGCTTTCTTTCGGTCAACGTCGGTTCCGGCACTCCGCAGGAAGCCGCCGAATGGTTGGAGTATTTGACAACCGATCAACCGACAGACCTCGCCAAAGAACGCGCTGCCAACGGTCATTCCGCGCCTTACAAGATCGCCTACCTCGGCATCGGCAACGAAAGTTGGGACTGCGGCGGCAATATGTCGCCCGATTATTACTTAAGCCAGCTCAAAATATTCAGCCGATTTGTCAGAAACTATAATCCCGCACAACAAAAAGATCAGCAGATGCTTAAAATCGCCGTCGGACCGGGCGGCGGCGAACAGCGTTTCACCGAATGGACGGAAACCGTTATGAAAGGCTGGCAGAAACGCCAATGGAGTTGGGATATGCAAGGTCTTTCATTGCACAACTACACGGTCATCAACTGGGAGAAAAAGCACGCATCTGTCGGATTCGGCGAGACCGAATACAGTGAGATTCTCAAGGAAACATTAAAGATGGAAGGTTTGATAGATAAGCATACCGCCATTATGGATAAGTATGATCCGGAAAAAAAGATCGCGCTCGTCGTTGACGAATGGGGCGCGTGGTATGCGCCGCTGCCCGGCAGCAATCCCGGTTTTCTGGTTCAGCAAAACAGCCAGCGCGATGCAATCTTAGCGGCTCTCAACCTGAACATTTTTGCCCGTCGCGCCGACCGTGTGCGGATGGCTTATATTGCCCAGTTTATCATTGTCCTTCAGGCGATGATTATGACGGATAAAGAAAAGATGACTCTCACGCCGACCTATTACGTCTTTAAGATGTATG
>JANLTD010000637.1:0-4826 GCA_031362765.1 Acidobacteriota bacterium
ACAATTAAATGAAATATCTGAATAAAATGAGTTTATGGCAGAAAGATTAAAATCCGATGAAGTTGGAACAGGTGAAGAAACCAGAGTCGAACGAGCCGTCAGTAATTATTTGGGCGTGGCAATCCATTTGTTTCTTTCGGCACTCGCGATATTGCTTTTGATTGCGGCCGGTATTGCGGCTTTTGACACAGTTGTCCGTGATTTTCCGGCTCTGATTTCTTCGTCGGCGGATGAATATGTGGCTTTGCAAAAGATTATTGAAAACCTTCTGTTAATTGCGATTGCCGCCGAATTTGCTTTTCTGTTGCTGTTTCATCGCATCAGCGCGGCAGTCGAAGTGATGGTTTTTGTGATTGCCCGCAAAACCGTCAACCACGAAATTACCGCGCTTGATTTGTTGCTCTGCACAGCGGCAATCGCCGGATTAATCGTTTTGAGATTTTATTATGTGCCGGGAAAAACAACGTGAGTTACGCTTTTTTTCAACGGCAAAAAAAGGAGTAAAAATTATGAAAAAATTAATGAGTTTATTATTTGCGATGGTGATGATGTTTTCCATCGTGTTTATTGGGGATGCGATTTCTTCAAACGGACATCTGTCAATACAGGCGCAGCAGAAAGTAACCGTCAAACGGCGTCGAAAAGGCATTATCCGCCAAACATACGCAGGCGGAAGATGGGTTGTCCGCAAGACCTGGAACGGAACTAAATGGGTTTCGCACAAGGTTTGGGTCGGAACCAAATGGACAGGCCGAAAGACCTGGAAAACCGGCAGAAAAGTAGTCAGCCGAACCAAAAAGATCGTTTATTAATCCGAGATCCGTTATACAGATAAAGCAGAAACGCGGTTTTCCGGTGTGTGGCTTCAATATTGAATCCACGCTCTGTTACAGCCGTGTTTCCGCCTCTTTGAATTCTTATACGCTTTACTGTTAAAGATCACGCAATAAAGAGTCCAACAAACTTCAGTTTGTTAAATGCCTAAAAAATCAACAAACTAAAAGCGCGTTGGACGTCACGGCGCAAAGTTTCTTGATGCTAATGCACGGTTTCTAACCGAAATTGTATCAATCCACGCTTATGAAATTGAAATTGTTCTTAATTTTGACAATCATATCGGTTTTTTCGCTAAATCTGTTAGCTCAGACAGAACAGCAAAAAGGAAAGAATCCGATCATTATTATTCCCGGGATCATGGGTTCGAAATTAGTTAATAAAAAGACTAAAGAACTTGCCTGGGTAAAGTTTTCCGAAGCCAAACCCGACAGCTTAAAATTGCCGATTTCCCCAAATTTAGCGGTCAATCGTGACAATTTAGTGGCAACCGATATTGTTGAAAAGGTCAGGTTTATTAAGTTCTTATCAGTTGTCTCGGTTTACAAAGATCTACTTGAATATTTAGAAAAAAAAGTGGGTTACAGCCGGGGAAATTGGAAACTTCCGCAAACTGATGGCGACCACGACACTTATTACGTGTTTGCCTACGATTGGCGGCTTGATAATGTTGAAAACGCCCGTTTATTGATTGAAAATATTGAAAAGCTAAAAGCCAAACTCAAAAGACCTGACTTGAAATTTGATGTTTTGACCCATTCGATGGGCGGTTTGATCGCGCGTTATGCGGCAATGTATGGAAAAACCGGTCTCACGAATAAACCGGCGCCAAATTGGTCAGGTGCCAAACATTTTGACAAGATTTTTCTGCTAGGAACACCAAATGAAGGCGCAATCGGTGCATTAGAAGCACTCAACGAGGGTTATTCGATTAACAGCATTGCCGGAAAAATTCAACCCAAGTTTCTCAATCGGGAAGTTACCTTTACCATCCCGGCGCTCTTTGAACTACTTCCGCACGGAATTTCTGCAAAATTTTATGATGAGAACTTAAAGCCATTATTGTTGGATATTTACGATGTCAAAACCTGGCGGAAATATGGTTGGACGATCGCTTTTGATGAGGAATTCTTAAAAACACAAAGCAAGTTGAAAAGAGCTCAGCTTGTAAAATATCTGGAAGCGGTTCTGCAGCGGACAAAAAGTTTTCACCAGGCTCTTGATGTAAAGACAAATGTGCCGGTCGCACTGACCTTGTATTTGTTTGGGAGCGATTGTGAAAACACACAGGATGGAGCAATTCTTTATTTTGATGCTGAAAAAGTAAAATGGAAGACCTTAATGCATGGAGATTCTTTCAAAACTTCGAGCGGTGAAAAAGTCCCGGAAGATCTGGTCAAGCAAACTATCTTTGCCAAAGGCGATGGAACTGTGACAAAAAGCTCTTTGTTTGCCGAAAATATTTCTCAAATTAACGGACAGAGCCTTTTTTCTGTTGAAGCAGCTTCAATGAACCAAACAATTGTTTGCGAAAACCACACAAAAATTCCGAGCAATAAGACGGTCGAGGAAGCGCTAACGGCGATCTTAACCTCAAAAATATTAAAACAGTAGAAAACAAAACTGGTCAGCCGTAAAAATACTACTAATACGCTTTTCAATAATCAAATGTGCATTAGCGGTATCCAATAAGTCAGAACAGCGAGCGGTATCTACCTGTTAAATGTTATTGAAATTAAACCCGTCGCTACCGCTCAGGGTTCTGACTTATTGCAAAGTTAAAACGTTAGTTTGAAAAACCGCCGCGCTTGCGCCTCGCCGTTTAGCCGCCTAAAGGCGGAACTCAGACCGAAAACAAACATCCGCCCGAATTAATTTAAAACCCCGAATAATACAAAATTATTCTACCTAATGCGTGGAAGCGCACATACAAAGTTTTCTTCCCGGGATAACCTTAAAATCATAGTGTTCGATTATCTATAAAATTCAGATCGGCTTTTCGATCATATTTAGCTGCGGACATCAGGGAGAATTATGAAAAAATTATTAATATTAGCGATCTTACTCGCTTCAACCGGTATCACATCTTTAGCGACCGAGGCAAAGACAATTGATTTGTCCGGCTCAACTAAAACCATTGCAGCAAATGTTGTTTCACCGCAAAGAAACATTCAATTCGAAAACCGAAGACAAAATAATCGTCGCCGACGTGTTATTACAAGGTCACGCATCATCAGGGTGGGGAATCACTATTACCGTGAGATCTATCAAATTAGATATTCGCGTAACGGCCGAACACAGATCCGTATCATTAGCCGAACCAGAATCCGTTAAATTAAATAGTGCAATTGATGGCCACGTATGGAGGCAAAATAGCCGTCCACTTAACTTGGTTTCTGAAAGCCTCTTTGTTAGTGAAAACAGGTACATGGTTGATTGAAGCAGATTGACATAGCAAAACAGATTTTTAAAGGAGCCTTTTCGTTTATGCGAAAGGACAAAATTATGCGAATTATTAAATTAACATTAACATTTATAACAATTTCTTTATTTTTTATGGCTTGTAATTCAGGTCAACCCGATGTTACAACTTACGCGACTCCGTATCCGAATTCCGTACCGCAAAACGAAAATGTTTCGACAAATGATGATTATTACTTAAGAGATAATCTGGATTTGCCGGCAGTCGGCCGGTTACTCGAAAAATCGAATAACGGACAAGATTTTGAATATCAGCTTAATTCAAACAACAATGTGAATAATCTTGATTTAAACGGCGACGGTTACAGTGATTATATCAGCGTTTCGGAATATGAAAACCGTAATGATAATCAACGCGGGTTCACTCTTTATGACAGATTTGGCCCGAACGATATACAGGAAATTGCAAGAATAATTTTTGACCGCGACCGAAATGATAATCCGGGAGCGAGAGTTTTATTATACGGCAACGAACAAATTTACGGTGATAATTATTATTACGAAACCAACTGGCTTGATAAGAGCCTGGCAATTGCGAATTGGGCGTTCGGCAATCGTGACACATATTATCAATCGCCTTATTATTACGATAATTATCCCGATAATTATGAATTCTATCGGGTTGTTGAAACACCGGTTTACCGCACTCGGATCCGAGAATATTATCCGGAAGCGATTTTTGTTAAAACGGGCAGCCCGACGATGATTCAGATCAAAATAAAATCGTCTTATAAGGACAAATCGTCAGATAAAATTTTTGGCAAGCTCGCAAAACCCACTAAAGGTCAAGATGATTTTAGAAAAAATAATCCAAATAAACCGGAATTTGTTCCGGTCAAACAAAGATCGGCTAAAGATAATTCATCAAAGCCTGAAAAGAAACCTGAAAATAACTCAAAAGATATTGATAAACCCGCGCAGAACAATAAGCGTATGGATAAACCCGCACAGAACAAAAATGAAAGAACTGTAAATCAAAGCCGGCCGAAAAATGTCGAAAATAAAAATAAAAACATACCTAAACAGGGGAAGGGTAATAAAAACGGCGGCGGCAAGCCGGGGAAAAATTAAGCATTTCACTAATGATTAGGGCAAGCTGAAATATTCTGAAAAAAAAGGGTCGTAATGTGCGTAAACGCACAGATGAAACCTTTTCCAAAGAGTAGATTAGATATTAGTCCAAGTCTTTGACCGCATTCATTCAGGGCGGGGTATCCTGAATAAAGTTGTTGAAGGCTTGGCTTCTACTAATCATAGTATTTATGCCGGCAACCGAATATCATACTTTCTTTTATTACCATCGGTTGTTATTGATAATAAAACCAAGGCCAAACGATGATAAAGAGTAATCTTGAAAAGCAAATGAAAGAGCCAATAGAAAAGCCTTAATGCCGGATGTGTCTGATCTAAACAGGTCCGCAAAAGTAATCAAGTATTTTGCTTCGTTCAGAGTCCAAACTTTAGTTTGTAGTTCCGCCGCCCTTCGCTGGCGGAAACACGCTAAAGCGTGA
>JANLTD010000658.1:0-4147 GCA_031362765.1 Acidobacteriota bacterium
CAACAATCATTTCAAACCAGCCTTCGGTGCGGCTCGGCGGATGATTTGAATGAACATAACCACCGTCAATACCAACGGTCAAAGGTAACTCAGGTTGAGGCAGATTTGCCCAATCACGCGGACAACCTTCGATATAAAAATCCTTTTCTTCGCCCAATTCCAATTCTAATTTTTCACCAACCAAATGTAAGTGGTTTCTAATCGTCGCCTGATTGAATTCATCGTGCAGCGGCAAGACTTCCGCCAGTAATTGACGGCTCAGATCAAATGAAATTTTTGCCCCGAATTTTGCTTCCAAATATAGCAGTTCCGGTGATGTCCGTTCCGGTAAAGCGTTGGCTAACGGACTGAATGTTTTCGTATCCGGTAACTCTTTTTCCAATTCACAAACGCAATAATAAAGCCGTGGGCTTTCCAATTCCATTTTTCCGAAAAGTGTCCGATAGACGATTCGATGCTTGCCCTTGCTCAATCTTAACCGCTGACAATGCGGACAGCATTCCGACTGCTCCAGAAATTTCTCAACCTGTTTTTCAACGATCTTCTGCTGAGTTTTTCGCAGCAGTTCTTTTGATTCTGCCAAACTCAATCCCAGGTTTTCAACCGATGAATTTTCTCTTTCCAATTCGATACATTCCATTAATAAATCTTCATCGCCGTCATCATTTTCCAATAAAACTTGCACTCTGAATTTCATCATCTTCCTCCTCCGGCATCTCGCCTCTGTTATTGGAGTATTTTAACAAAATCCGGTTTAACTGGCGGCGTTTGAATGTTTCAGGCAAACCTAGTTGATAAAGTCTTTTGATTTCTTCGCCTTTATCTATCAATTCCTGAGCCTGTTCGCGAAAAACGGTAATTGATTTTTCCGTCATCGCTTCGTCTGTTAAACAGTCGAGAAATTTCTTGTATAATCCATCAAACTCGTTTAATTTTTCTCCCAAAAGAATAGTTGATTCATCCTGCATACTATCAAACGAAAATTCATCTTCCCGGCAATCTTCAGTTGGTATTAAATTTTTACCTCCCGTGCAAAGTGGATATTTCTTTTTCAAATCAAACTTCAAAAGATCCTCAACCCGAATAACATGTTTCCAACTCTCGAAAAAATCATACTCATAAAAGAATTTTTCGCCCTTCCTGAACTTAAAATCATTTAATCGAACTTTATCGAGATTATCTGAAAATGACATTCCGCCAACATACCCGATACCGTATTCTTTACCATAAATTTCAAATCGGTGAAGATGGTCATTATCCCACTCAAAAGCAATCTGTAAAATATAATGCAAATCGGCAATTGTATAATCGCCCGAGACTAAAAGCCGTCGCCAGATCAGCGGACTGATACCTTCAAGGAAGACCCGCAATTGATAAATGACAGTTTCTTAACCGTCGATCATTCGTGTATTTTACAATAAAATGTCAAAATCTCCCCCCGTTTTTTTCTGCTCTCCATATTGATTCACGGTTCAAGGAAGACGTTGATTGGGAATTGATCGAAACGCATTGGCAGGACTTGATGCAAGTCGTTCTTTCGATCAAAGCCGGAAAGATCCTGCCGTCAACGCTGCTCAGAAAACTCAATAATTATTGCCGCAAGAACCGGCTTTATCTGGATTACCGCGAACTCGGCAGAGTCGTCAGAACAATCTTCCTGCTGAAATATATTTCCGGCAAGGAATTCCGCGAAGAAATCCAGGCCAATACCAACAAAGTGGAATCCTTTCATCACTGTGCCAAGTGGCTCAATTTCGGCGGGGACATCTTGCCGGAAAACGACCCGAAGCGCAGGAAAAACTCATTAAATACAACAATCTCGCGGCGAACGCGCTGATCTTTGAGAACGTTATTGCCCAGACCCGAATCATCGAAAATCTAATGAGCGAAGGTTTTACGGTTTCACCGGAAGACTTGAAAAGATTAAACCCGTATCAACTGCTCATGTCAAAAGATTCGGCGATTATGTGGTGGATTTGATTCAAATACCGCCGCCGTTAGATATTGAATACACTTTTTCCTTGTAGGAAAAAAGTGCTGAAAAGCAGATGTTTATGGAGAAGTTGGATGCTATGTCCTATTTTTACACGTATCTCGGCTATACCCCTTATGCACTTTCCCCCGCTAATAAACAAGCATAAATAGGACATCAAATGTCCTATTTGACTAGGTTTCGATAATATAAAGTATAAAGGGCACCAAACCTACTTGCACTAGATCAATGAATATGTCCATTACCATTGACGTCTAAATCCAATCAGCGACCGAATAGTATCTATTATTGGAATAAGGGCGCAGAGTCGACCAGCACCGCCAAAGTTAAAGCGGCAAGTAGCACACAATTTTTATTACTAGCGCTAGGGAGCACTAACTAGTCGCCCCTTAATAAGCAGTTAAATAGCTGTATTCACTATGCTTTACAAGTGATATTTGATATAATAATTTGCAAGGTTTTCTTATTTTTTGTTCATTTTCCGGCAAATTTTATATGATTGGCAAATCTCCTAATGAGAATCAAAAACATTTGTTTCTGCCCAACTTGACTGATTTTATCAAGCTTCGACACGAACTCTGTTTGTCGGCAAACAAGATTGATTGGCGACAATTTGAGTTAGATTTTGCGCCAACGGCAGTTATTCAAACTTTGGCGCACCGGCGAAACCGATTCGCTTGATGGTCGGGGTGTTGGTCTTGAAACAGCTTTTACGATTTAGGCGAAAAATTGCGAATTGCGAATACCAAATTCGGATTGAAATATTTGTCTGCCTATTCCGGCAGATTCATACGTTTGAGCATATCCTTGAACCGCGGCTCGGCGCGCAGGTCGTCAAGCTCTGCACCAACTGCATAATAAACGATGGTTGGCGAACCATCGTTGACTACCTTTTCGAGCCACGTCAATGCCTCTTCTTTTTCATTGAGACCAATGTAAATAAGTGCGATAGAATAGCCCGGAACATACCCCTTGGCAGATTCCTGTTTAAGTTGACCGAGCAGCTTCAGTGCTTCTTCGCGCGCGCCCGATTTAGCAAGCCACAGCCCCAAATACCCAATTGCGATCGGGTCCTGGTTCAATGCAACCGCATTTCGCGATTCGGTGATGGCTTCGGAATACATTCCTTTAAGTCCATAAACCCGGCCCAAAGCGTAGCGGGCATAAGCAAAATTAGGGTCGAGAGAGCGAGTGCGTTGATATTGTTCGATTGCCTCATCATATCTGCGGGCGTGAACCATTGTGTCGCCGTAATTCGTGGCGATGACAGGCGAAAGAGGGTCAAGTTCTTCGGCTCGATTGAGCTCGGTGAGGGCTTCATCAAACCGTTTTGTCGAAGCCAGTATGTCGAGAGCATACCATTGACGGGCGGTTGCGTAGTTGGGATTTAGGTCAATGGCACGGCGATAATGCATTTCACCCCCGATCCGGTCATATTCATACTCGGTAAGATAGGCTCCAAGCGCGGTATGTGCCTCCGCAATCGAATCGCCCAGCTCTAACGCCCGCAGAGCTGCAGCTTTTGCCATCGGCATACTCTCTTTTGAAGACGCAACGCCCCAACTCGGAAAGAGGACGTATGTTTCAGCTAAACCCGAATAAGCCAAAGCGTAGTTCGGGTCTTTTTCAATCGCTTGCTTAAAGAAGTCCACTGCCTGTTTGAGCAATACATTTGTGCGTCTGTTCCAGTTAAAACGGCCTTTTAGATAAAGTTGATAGGCTTCCGGGTTTGCCGTGTAACTCTTTGCGACCTGTGCTGCATCGGTTGGCGAGAGTTTGGATTTAATCTTACTCGAAACATCGCTGGCGATCTCGCTTTGAAGTGAAATAAGGTCGGTCTGCTTGCGAGTGTATTGCTGACTCCAGATCGCATTTTCGGTTGAAACATCAACAAGTTCCAGACTCAACATCAACTGGTCACCTCGTTGGATAACCCTTCCGTTCAAAACTGTCTGCACGTTCAATTCTTTCCCGATCGTTTGTGCTGACTTGTCTTTCCCTTTGTAACGAAAGACCGATGAACGGGCCTTGACGCTTAAGTTCGGGATCCGCGACAAACTGCTGATGAGTGTCTCGGTCATTCCGTCAGAAAGAAAGTCGGTGTCAGGGTTACTGATGTCGTTGACGATAGGCATGACAGCAATCGAATTGATC
>JANLTD010001144.1:0-6446 GCA_031362765.1 Acidobacteriota bacterium
TGTGATCTGTCCGTCCTGAAATTCTCCGTCCTGCATCGGTGCCAGGAAATATCGCAGCCAGCCGAGCGGGTTGTCTTCAAACGTCGTGTCAAATTCGTCCCAAAAAACAAGCGGAATTTTTTCAGACAAACTAATATCGCGGACTTGGTGAAGCGCGTCCCAAAGGTCTTGTGCCGTGTCGAATTGTGAAAGATTAAAGGTCTGTTTCTGAATTCGTCCCGGCAGCAAAGTGTTAGCCATCTGCGCGATCCCAAAAGATTTGCCTGAACCCGGTGCGCCGAAAACAGCGATCGAAATCGGCTTTTTGCTGTTTTCTTTATTGACATATTCGTTGACCAACGTGCGAATGCTCCGCAGGCTTTCGATCTCGTGGCGGTCAACGGTCAACAATTTTCCGAATTGACCGCGCGGAACATCCTTTAACATTTCCTTTGGACCTTTGAGGACAATATCGCGTGCCGTGACATTCATTCCTTCGCGGCATTTATCTTCTAGGATCGTCCAAAAGGAAGCCTTCTCGTTTTGTCTGAAAATGGCCTTTTGTACGGGTTCGTGAATATCAACGACCGAGAATTCTTCTCTTAATTCGGAATCAATTTCGCCAAACAATTCCTTAACGATCAAATCTGTCGGAAATGCCAGTTGCGGTTCTGTCGGATTTGAATCATCCTTGTTATAACCTTCCAGATGAAGCCTCCGCATTGCGGCCAAACCGTCAATTACGCCTTGCTCAAAGTCCGGGTCTCGGTCCGGTTTTCGATGACTCCGCATCAGGGTCAATGCGAGACTCGCTGTCATACAGGTATTGAATCCGATCATTCCGCCCGGATGATCTTGTTTCCACATTCCTTCAATGATGTTCGGGTCAAAGATCAAACGGGCGACAAATTTGCGCGGGTCTTCGTCCGTCGGTTGGCGATGCGAAAGCAGAACGGCGCCCGTCGTGCCGAATGAAACAACGACGTGGGCGCAGTGAAACAGGGAATTGATGCTTGGCGTATTCATCAATTCGCGCAAAAGATCTAGCGCCGTTTGTTCCCACGAGAGCTCGCGGCTGACCTGCACATTGGTCAATCGCAGATCATCAACCGTCAGCGAGACGATCAGACGTTCGGCGTGATTTTCATAAAGTTCTTTCCACAAATCTCCTTCGCCGATCGGGCTTGCCATCTTTAGCAATATCCAGGTGTTTTTATTGATGACCGATCTATTCCAGAGTTCTTCTTTTTCACGAAAGCCGAGATTGGCATCGTCAAAAATAACGATGTCGGCTTTGTCCGGAGTTTGTTCGTCAGTAATTTCTTCCTTCTTGACCGTTGAACGATGCAAGCCCAAAAACTCCTGAACACGCCAGACCTTTCGTTTATTTGTCGGATCATTGTCGTAATCAAAGAGCGACCAAACTGCAAACGAACGATGGAATCTTGTATTGCACAGGTCCATTGAAACATCTTTGATTTTTCGCAAAGCAATCGAAACTTTTTCTTTTTTCGAGAGTTTTTTAGACAAAACTTCAATCACATCACCAATCAGCAGCACGCCGCCGCGCTGTAAATATGCCTGCGCGTAATTATTCTGATTCCAGGCCGGGTCACCGACGACCGCCGGCGTTCGTGCGATATGGCAATCCAAGGTAGTATCGCCGTTAACCAAAATTGACAAAGCGTTTTTTCCTTTGGGGCCGGTTTCATTACTCATATTTGCCTCGATATTGTTAATTTTTTTGTGATAAAAGTTTTAGCTTAAAATGACGGTTTGTCAACCAAATGCGGCAGAGATTTTGATCGGACAATATTGGAACCGATGGTTTCGACAGTGATCTGCCGATTTTGTCGGTTTGTGCGACCTTTTTGCGAGATTTCTTTCATTTTAGATAATGCTGAGTTTTGCAAGCAATTTGGTGCGTTCCGGAAGTTCGAGAAAGATAATCAAAAATCATTCGGGTTCAAGTTCTGAAATAAGTTCGACACGCCGAATGAAAATTAAGGGAAATGAAAATATTTGGTGGGAATTAGAAAAGAGGCGTCTTAAACGCCCCTAAACTATTGAAAAGATTGGTGCCGACTACAAGACTTGAACTTGTGACCTATCGCGTGTGAAGCGAGTGCTCTACCACTGAGCTAAGTCGGCTTAATTATTTATAATCACCAATTAAGAAATAAACATAATTGAAAAATAACAATTCACGCCTGTTTTGTCTGATTCTTGCAAAAAACGGTAGAATCAGCCGTTTTTGATTGCAAATAAAATATATCAGGGTTTTGTCAAAAAAGGCAATAGGTCGCACGAAAACGCAAAGGGATTTTCTGCCGGAACTTAAATCAAAAGATTTTTCATCGCCCTTTTGTTAATCAAGTCTAACACTTGCGTTAGACTTTGTTATGAGTTATATTTTTGTCGTTATGACGTATCTAACGACCAAAGAAACGGCAGAAAAACTTGGAGTATCAACGGGCAGAATTCGGCAGATGGTTCTTGCCGGACAACTTCACGCGGAAAAATTCGGGCGTGATTTGATGATTAGCGAAGACGACATAAAAGCCGTCAGTAATCGCAAAACAGGCAGGCCGAAAAAGACGGAAAACGGCAATGGCGAAACAAAACCTTCCAATCAAAAGTCTTTCAAAACGATTTTTGATGTTGTTCCCGAATTAGCGGGAAGTTTAGACAGCGGATTAGGCGATTTATCAACCAACAAAAAATACTTGGAAGGCTTAGGACGTGATAAAGCAATTAATCGCTGATACGGGCGTTATCGTCGCCTTTTTAGATAAAAGAGATTTTTGGAATGAATGGACAAATGAACAAATGCGACATTTGCCGATTCCGTTTTTGACCTGCGAAGCCGTTATTGTCGAAGCCTGTTTTTTGGTCGCTCATTTACATAACGGAAAAGAAAACGTCTTTAAATTGGTTTCAAGCGGTGTCTTGCAAATTGAATTTTCTTTGCAATCCGAGATCGAATCCATTGAAACATTAATGAAAAAATATAAAGATGTGCCGATGGATTTTGCCGATGCTTGCCTTGTGAGAATGAGTGAATTGATAGAAAATTCGGTTGTTTTGACGGTTGACAGCGATTTTCGGATTTACCGCAAAAACGGCAAAAACGAAATTCCGCTAATTATTCCGGACAAAGATTAAAATATGTTTGCACAGATTCATAAATAATTTTAGAGGTTGTTTTCGATGAGAAAAACAAAATATCGGCAAGCCGTTTTGCTGTTAAATCTTTTTTTCTTGATCGGTTGTTTTTCACCTTTTGCGAT
Source organism: Acidobacteriota bacterium (assembly GCA_031362765.1). Classification (GTDB taxonomy): domain Bacteria; phylum Acidobacteriota; class Blastocatellia; order Pyrinomonadales; family Pyrinomonadaceae; genus JAFDVJ01. The sequence goes on from JANLTD010001144.1 coordinate 3,270, forward strand.
CACTGCCCAAACGACTGAAAATAAAAAGCTCACGCCTCGCCAAATTGCCGATAATGTTTTGCCGTCAGTCGTTTTAATAATCACGCAAGACGAAAATCATCATCATTCTGCCGTCTGGAAGTTCAGGATAAATAAACAATTTTAAGTGTTCGTGCCGTGTGATTTTCTTCTCGACCGTTCACGAAGATTTGCTTCGGCAAGATGGTTTTGAAATGCCCGCCAATGTTTCATGTTCTCAGATTTGGAAGCAAAAATTAACGAGTTAGTTTATCAACTAGACGCGCTTAACGCCCAAAGAAATTAGAACGGTCTGAGGCAATGCGCGAAGGCAAAAGTAAAAAGTAAAAAAGGCAAAAATTTATGATAAAATTTGCGTTGAGGCACTTTTTATGCAAAACACATTAACCATCGAATATGCTGACGATTTGCTTTTTACGCTGGGCGTTACCGACAAAGAGTTTTCCGAAGAAGCTAAACTTTTGCTTGCCGCCAAACTTTATGAAATGGGCAAAATCTCTTCGGGGCAAGCCGCGCGTCTGGCAGGTAAAAATCGCGTCGAATTTCTCCTTTCGCTTTCACGCCTGAATGTGCCGATGAGTAATTTGCGCGAAGATGACCTTGAAAACGAACTCAACTTTGCCATTAATGACTGAAAAAATAGTTACAAATACAAGCCCTTTGCTTGCCTTCGCCAAAATGCAAGCCTTTGACGTGATCGGCAAATTACCGTTTGAGTCTATTTGTCCAAGCGAAGTTGAAACAGAAATTTTAGTCGGCGCGAATCAAGGCTACGAGACGGAAATTCCCGAATGGCTCGAAATCCTCTCTTTGAGTTCCGCTATTTCACCGTTGGCAAGCTAAACCGCAGAAAAAAAGGAAACTTCGATTATTGCAAAGGAAACAGACTAACAGTCTGTTTTACGTTTTCTCCTTAACTTAACGCCATTGTGCTTTGCGCCCGCCAAACAAACATTGTGGATAATTTTCAGGAAAACCTCTGACTTTGCAAGAGCCGTGGGAACAGTCAAGGGCAAGAGTTAAACATTTGATTACGAATCAGATTTATGAAATACTGTGAGTGGCAGTCAGCCACTTTAAGGAGATAAAATGTCCGTTGTAAAAAATAAAACTGTCGGTGAGCAAAGCCGTCTGAATTTCCGTCTTGCTTCTGAAATAAAAGCACGAGTGGCAAAAGCCGCCAGCATAATCGGACAGGATTTGACCGAATTTGCCATCGCGACCCTAAATCAAAGAGCGGTTGAAATTCTCGAAAAACACGATAGCATTCTTTTAGAAAGCGAAGATTATCGGTTTTTCCTTGAAGCTTTGGGCGAAACCGAAGCGGCTCAACCTTCGAGAAAATCTCAAGAAATTGCCGACAAATATCGTCGCGGAACCCGCAAAGGCGTGAGGTATAATCTTGCTGATTGAGCCTTTGACCCGCAAACATAACCGCAAAATCTTTAATTGCAACGATGAAAGCGTTAATCAATTTCTGCGTGAAAAAGCCTTGCAAGATCAAGAGCGTGATTTGAGCCGAACAATGGTTTTGGTTGGCTTGCCCGACAGCCCGAAAAGAATTCTCGGCTATCACACGCTCATTATGTCGCAAGTTCGACAAGATGAAATTCCTAATGACAGACCCAAAATCACACGCGGAATTCCGGTTATTCTACTCGGACAAATCGGAATTGACGCTGCGTTTCAAAGGCAGGGATTCGGCGATTTGTTGTTAATGGACGTTCAGGCAAGAGTGGACGAAATTTCAAATAAGGTTGGCATCCGGGCGTTAATGCTGGACGCAAGAAATGAAAAACTTGCCGAATGGTATCAAAAACACGATTTTGTCAGATTTCCGAACTCCCTGAGAATGTTCAAAAGCATTCAGTCAATTCGCCAATTATCTCTAATTTGAAAAAGATTTTCGCGTCGTTAAAGTCAAGTTTCTCAACGCTGTAAGTTAATCAGAGTCGTGAGTTGAGAGTCGAGAGTCACGACTCGCCCGCCAAGAAATTTCTCAATCATTCTTCAAGGCAATTGAAAATTCAGCCAACGAGCCGGAGAGAAATTAAAACGGAAGACCCAATAATGCGAAATGGATTGAAAGGCTTAATAACAAAAAAGCCCTTAAAATAAGGGCTTTAAGCTAAAAAGTTTTTAGAAATGGCTTGAAATATCTGGTCTTCCGTATGTGAAACGAGTGTTCGCGAGCTAAGCTAAGTCGGCTGAAACGATTTTTTATATCGAAGGATCGTCGGCTTTTGCCGGACGGTTTTCTTCGGTGGATTTGGTTGTGCCGAGCGTTGAATCAAAATAAAAATGACGGTTTCCGGTTGCCTGAATTCCTTCAGACACCTGTGGGTCGGCATTAACCGAATATGACGATGGTTTGGTCGCGGATTGTTCTTCGACTTTCATTGTAAAAGTATAGCCGTTGACAACGGGGCTTTGTCCTGCAAACTTCTGGTCGAGTTGGACGGATTTGATAAGCTCATCAAAATTTGCGGCAAATTTTCCCTGATGTTTTGAAGCATATTGCGCTTGCAGAGTTTTGATGGTTTGAATTGACTGCGCGGCGGTCGTTTCGTTGCCGCTTCGGACCATCGACTGCCAGGCGGGAACACCGACACCGATCAAAAGTGCGATGATCGCGATCACGATCATCAGCTCAATAAGGTTAAAACCGGCTTGTTTTTTTGAATTTCGGCGTAAATTTTTCATAACTCTTTCTTACTTCCTTCGAACCTTCTCACGAATCTTTCGCCGAAAGGTTGCAAATTAATTGATAGTTCAATTTATATCACAAATCAAATGACGAATGAAAATTAAATTTCAAATCTTCAGTAATACGTTAGTAAAAAGTTATGAATAGCTTTTTCGCGTTGAAGCAACGCTCATGGCAAGCAGGGATGCCTTGCGCTCCAGTCTTAAAGTTTTCGGTTACTGTGAACATAACTTTTCAGTGGAGAATTACAATCCTCAAAATAAGTTTTCACGGAACTTTTCCGCCTGATTTGAGTCTAATAAATTGAAATAAAACTTTTTAATGCGCAAAAGGCATCAAATCCTGTAAAATGACTTTGGTATGTCTGTTCTTCAAACTAACAAGATGAGAGATTGGATCATAAACGAAACCGAAACCGCGAGCCAAACAATTGCGCCGATCTTTGACGCCAA
>JANLTD010000701.1:0-2912 GCA_031362765.1 Acidobacteriota bacterium
AAAGGGCGAGTGCGAAACTTTTCTTGTCGTCGAGTTCGCGGTATAAAGCAGCGCGTTTCTCGACTTTATCGCGGAAGGCCGGGACGGGGTTTGCGGACTCGATCCAATGCTGGATCTCTGAACCCAGCTTCTCGGCCTCGGCATAGTTTCTGTCGCGCTCGGTTGTAGGATGAGCCGTTCCGCAATATATCGCGTATTTGCCGGCGGCAGAAGAAGGAAAAAACGTGACCCTTATCACGTATTTACCGGTTTTGTCGGCGACGATCACGAGCGGCTCAACAACACCTCCGTTTGAGGCGCGAATTCGACCGACTTCGACCGTTTCAGGCACTTTGTCGCCCGGCACCGGATACTCGCTTTCGGGAATGATCACACTCATTTTGAACTCAATCTCGCGTTCGCCGACATTACACTCGACCGATGTTCCGGCGTCCATTGTTAGCTGGTAACCGTGAACGGCGTTGGGCGAACCAATGCGGCGGATCGTTCTGCCGAAGTTGACCGCACGCAACTCTTGTACAATATTCGACAACGGAGTCGGAGATGGCGATTGAGAGAGAGCGTTGCCGCCGAGGAGAAGCGTACACCCGAAAACGGAGATCCTGCAAAAGGCAAGAATGCGGACTGCAACTTGATATAGATCCACCGCACCTTTTTCGAAACGTACTTGAAGTTTTTTTCGCATCATAAACTCCTCAAATAAAGCAAATGATCAGCTTCTTTTCAGTGGGTTGAAAAAGGCCCGTGTTTGAAAAAAATCAACGATAAAAACCTACCGGCCTGATTGGTATCAACGCACAGCCGAGCGGTGGGAAAACCACCGCCAGAGTTGACGCGTTTATGCTGACAGGATTCGAACATAACATAAACTACCGCACTTTTGGAAGAGAATTGTTTCTTTGTGCGGTGCTTATGGCTTTGTAAACGACATATCGAATGAGAAACGGTATTTGCCGTAATCAACATTGACCGTCTTGCCCCGCACAGTCGTGACTTTGTAAACCTGCGCGATCAGCTTGCCGGTTCCGTTCGGGCTTTGCATCCGCCACCCGCTGCATTTTCCGCTCGCCACCGAGGTGCACGCAACCGTGACGCTGTCGCTTCCGGGAAAGTTACTCGCGTAAAAACGGAGAGAATATCTGATGCCGCTGTCATCGACCGCAACAATCAGGCCGCAGGTGGCGGTCTGGCCGACCGTGGCGAGGTTTAATAAATTAAATCCATAGGAACCGCACTGCGTAATAAACCGGACCGGATGGTTGCCGCTTGGCGGGGCCGGCAGCGGCGGAATTGACACGGGATCGTCGAAGCTGACATTCACACGCCTGGTCGGTGAAGCAAGCATGTCCAGTTCCCAATCACCGATTCCCTGGATCTGGGAAACGACCGAACCTGTGCCGTTCAGATAAGACCCGAGCAGGTCACTTTGCAGGCTATAAGACGCAAACGCGCCGTCCGCATTCGCGATCGTGCTCGTCACGGGATTACTGATTTTTTGGCCAAAGGCAACGCCGTTCGTTACGGCAAAGGCCAGCAGCATCGTCAATAGTGTTAATTTTCGCATTTTGATCTCCTTTTTTGTTTTGATTCTTTTCAGGGCTCTGTTTCGAAGCCCGTAATTGTGTCTTCACCTCTAAGTGGAGATTTCTTTCGAAACGTTTCACATCAATCGAAAGAAATATTCAATCGGTCGAGCGGCCATCTTAATTTTTGTTGAAAAATTAAAGATATTCAGGCTGCTATTGATTGTAATTTATCTTGACACAAACATTCTTTTCTTCGGTAAAGAATCGCAAAGCCTCGAAACCGCCTTCGCGCCCCATCCCGGATTGTTTCATTCCGCCGAACGGCGTTCGCAAATCTCTTAAAAGCCAGCAATTTATCCAGACGATTCCCGATTCGATCTGCTCCGCCATTCGATGTGCGCGCGAAAGATTTTCCGTCCAGATTGTCGCCGATAAACCGTATTCGACCGAGTTGGCGTAAGCGAGAACTTCACTTTCGGTATCGAAGGGCTGAATTGAAACGACCGCGCCGAAGATTTCTTCCTGGTTGGTGCGGCAATCAAACGGCAGATTTTCGATGATCGTCGGCTCGATAAACCAACCGGTCAATTTGGGATTTGGGATTTGGGATTTCGGATTGTTGTAGGTTTTGTCGGAGAGGTCAACCAATTTCCCGCCAAGCAGAATGTTGCCGCCTTCTTCTTTGGCGAGTTCGATATATGAAAGAACTTTTTCGAGATGTTGGCGCGACACAACCGCGCCGATATTTGTCGTTTCATCAAGCGGGTCGCCGATTTTAAGGCGCGAAACCCGTTCGATAAAGTCTGTCTTAAATTTTTCATAAAGCGGACGCTCGACAAAGATCCGCGAACCGCAGAGACAAATTTGACCTTGATTTGAAAACGATGAACGAACCGTCGTCGCGAGCATTTCTTCATAATCGCAATCGGCGAAAATGATGTTCGGGTTTTTGCCGCCTAATTCCAATGAAAGTTTTTTGAATTTCGGCGCGGCTTCACGGGCGATCCATTCGCCGGTGCGCGTTCCGCCCGTGAACGAAATCGCTTTGACATCTTTGTGTGTCACAATCGCCGCGCCCGCTTTTGTTCCCAAACCGTGGACGATGTTCAAAACTCCGGCGGGAAGCCCGGCTTCGATGCAGAGTTTTGACAGCAAATAAGCGGTCATCGGCGTTATTTCCGAGGGTTTCGCAACCACGCAGCAACCCGCAGCGAGTGCCGGTGCGATTTTCCATGTAAAAAGATACAGCGGCAAATTCCAGGGCGAGATACAACCGACCACGCCGAGCGGTTGACGAAGCGTGTAATTTATCGCTTGCCCGACGGTTTCGTGCGCTTCGGTTGCGGTGTGCATCGCGGCGGTCGCGTAAAATTTGAAATTTGAAAC
>JANLTD010000774.1:0-2730 GCA_031362765.1 Acidobacteriota bacterium
ATCCGTCCCGGTTGCCTGAGCGCGAGAGCGCGAAAATGATGTTTGCCCGTTTAGTGCCGTAAAATTAACAAGGCTTTTTCGCGTCGAAGCGACGCTTATGGCACCCGGGACGGATTGCGCTCCAGTCATAACTCTTTACTGACGAATTACCAATAATATTTTTCGGTTCGGCATCCTCTGAAAACACGAAAAGAACGATAAACTTGAAACTGCCGAAATGTTTAACTATCATTCAAACAGATTTGTCGGTTGTCGGTATGCCTGTTTTCGATATTCCAATACAATAATGCCAGGCAACGTTAAAATAACTAAGAGCAAAACAATGAAACGAGTATTTTTAATTGATACAATGTCGCACATTTTCCGTGCCTTTTTTGCACCGATGGGCGCCCGGCAGGAACCGCTTCGGAACTCGAAAGGGCAAGTTACGCAAGCCGTTTTCGTTTTTACGAATATGCTCCGCAAATTGCTCAATGACGAAAAACCGGACTACATCGCCGCCGTTTTCGATTCGCCCGAAAAAACATTTCGCCACGATAATTTTGCCGCTTATAAGGCGAACCGCGCCGAAATGCCTGAAGATCTGGCGGCGCAGCTTCCCTACATCGTCCGTGTTTGCGAGGCTTTTAACATTCCGATCCTGCGTCATCCGGGTTTTGAAGCGGACGATATTATCGGAACGATGGCGCAAAAAGTTGCCGAAAAAGGAATGCAGTCGGTGATCGTTTCAAACGACAAGGATCTGTGTCAGCTTGTGCGCGATCCCTTAATTGTCTGTATGCGGCAAAATTCGCAGAATCTCAAACGCAAGATCGCCGTTCCGCCGATCGAATATTGCGACGAAGCGTGGGTCGAAAATAAATTCGGACTGCCGCCGACGAAAATTATTGACCTTCTCGGTTTGATGGGCGATGCGATCGACAATATTCCCGGCGCGCCCGGCATCGGCGAAAAAGGGGCTCTGAAATTGGTTTTGGAATACGGTTCGGCGGAAGGCGCGATGCAGAATGCCGAAAAAGTGACGCATAAAACTTACCGCGAATCGCTGCAAAACAATCAGGAAATCATTCGCCAATCGCTCGAACTAGCGACGATTCATACAACAATGCCGATCGAGCTTGATCTCGACGCGCTCAAACATCGCGAACCGAATCGCCAACTTGCCTACGCGCTTTTCCGCGAAATGGAATTTTCAACATTGACCCGCGAATTTGCCGACACGATGCCGCTTTTCGCCGGTTTGGACGAGACGGCAAAAGCGGTCACAGAGAGACATTACAAAATCATCAAAACCCGCGAAGACCTGGACGCCCTTGTTCGCCGGCTTTGGGAAACCGAACATTGGTCGTTTGACACAGACGCCTCAAATTCGTCGGCGAAAGCGAGCAGTTTCGACAAACTGCCGCCGCTCGGTGTGGCGATCGCGACCGGCGCGGGCGCTTCGTATTACATTGATCTTGAAAATTTTACCGAAGGGCGCGAGGCCGCAATTGCTCCGCTGCGCGATATTTTGTCGAACGGCTTTCTGGAAAAATGCGTCCACGATTATAAAAGCAATCTCGCCGCACTGCGCAAACTCGATATTACGCCCGAAGCCGTCACGGACGACACCTTGATCGCCGCTTACCTGATTGATGCAACGCGGGCGCGCTATGAACTCGATTTTCTGGCGCAGATGAATCTCGGACTGGAAAAGGCGTTCGAGATTCCCGAAGGCTGGACGGAAAATCAATACCGAACGGCGGAACGCGCTGATTTTACGGCGCAGCTCGCGCCGGTTCTTCGCAAAAAGATTGTGGAAGACGACCTCGAAAAACTTTACACAGAAGTTGAACTTCCGATGATTTCGCTGCTTTATAAGATCGAGATGGCGGGAATGAAGGTTGATGTGTACGCCCTGAGAGGTTTTTCGGATTTTATTTCGACCGAACTTGAAACATTGCGCGAGAAGATCTTCGCGATTTCAAACCGCGAATTTAACATCAATTCGCCCAAACAGGTCGGCGAGATCCTTCAGGAATTGAACATCGAAACCGGACGCAAAACCGCGACCGGACAAATTTCGACGAGCAAAGACATTCTCACCGAACTTGCGCTAAATTATGAGATCGCGCAATTTATCATTGATTTCCGCGAGCTCGACAAACTCAAATCAACCTATGCCGACACGCTGCCGAACCAGATCGCTTCGGACGGCCGCATTCACGGAAAACTAAATCAAACCGTCGCCGCGACCGGAAGATTATCGTCCACCGATCCAAATCTTCAAAATATTCCGATTCGCACCGAACTCGGTCAGCATATCCGCCGCGCCTTTATTCCCGAAAAAGGCAAACAGCTGATTTCCGCCGATTATTCGCAGCTCGAACTACGAATTTTAGCGCATATCACACACGACGAAGTGATGCTTGAAGCCTACAAAACCGGCGAGGATATACACAGCAAAACCGCGAAGCTCGTGTTTGGCGCAACGGACGAAAAAGACATCAAAGAAAAACGCCGTTTGGCGAAGATCGTTAATTTCGGGATCGCCTACGCGGTCGAAGCGTTCGGTTTGTCGCAAAGGGTCGGAATTTCGCGCACGGAAGCCAAAGAAGTCATCGAAAATTATTATCAAACCTATAAAGGCATCAAAAAATTTATGGACGAAACGCCCGAAGCTGCGCGTGAAAAAGGTTTTATCACGTCAATTTTCGGCAGACGGCGATATTTTCCCTCGATCAACGACCG
>JANLTD010000777.1:0-5227 GCA_031362765.1 Acidobacteriota bacterium
TTCGGAGATTCTCCACCCATTTCATAGGCGATAGCCATTTCGTAATACAGCGCTTGTTTTTCTTCGCCGTTCAAATTCGGTGTTTCCAATGCGCGCCGGTACCAAAGCAACGCGAGATTCGGCATTCCCTGCTCCATAAAACAAAGCCCCAGAAGATTACAGCATTGAAAAAAGCGGCGCGTTCCGTCTTCGGCGCGAACCATATTGACCGCATCTTGGAACTCTCTGATGGATTCTTCCATCAATCCCATTTCTTTGTAAGCCGTCGCAAGTTGATAATGGGTTTCGTAATCGCCTTCTTCAACCTCTTCGGTCTCCTCAAGACCAAGCTCACTGCGAAAATCGTCCATAAAATCAACGAATGCGGGAATATTGGGCGGAATTTGATTTTCAGCGACTCTCGCTTCTTCAACGCTGTCCGGTAAAACTAACGATTCACGGGTTACAGCTTCAGGTATGACAACTTCAGGTATGATAACTTCAGGTGTTACGGTTTCGGGCAGCTCGGCTTCGCGCATTGCCGCCGGCGAGATGTTGTTTTCGGCATTACTTTGCCCGGAATCGTTCATTTGTCCGCGTAATGCAGCAAATTCCGGACGCTGACCAAATTCATCCTCAAGCAACAAAAGCGATTTATCCGCCAGTTCCTGATAACCTTGTGTAATGTAAAACTCAATACTTTCAATCTCTTGCCCTAACCTATATTCCTCTGACGGCGTCAATTCCCCGAAATTTGAATTCGCCGCACCGAGATCGTCTTCAAGACTTTCGCTGACCGTCGAGAAATCGATTTTCCCGTTTGAAAAACCTTCTCCGTTCAGATCATCTTCGACATAAATAAGGGCTTCCTGCTTTTCGCTCAGCCCGGGTTCACTTGAATATTGACTATAATCATCAAAAAACTGATTTTGACCACTTGTGTCTTCGCCATCAACGATCTTGTAACTTTCAAATGTTGGAATTTCGGTTTGAGATAATTGAGATGTTTGAAAACCTGTATTTAGATCGATGCCTTCCTGATCATCGCTAAACTGATAATTGAGTTCGTGCAATCGTTTTGCGTAACTTACTTCGTGCGGAAGAATCATAATCAACTGCGAAAGCGCATATATTTCATCATCAACCGATTCTTCCTGACGAGCAGTTTCGGCGAGTCTTTCCAAAGCATTTTTCAGTTCAGATTCATCGCGCTGCCAGCCGTAATAACGCACCAAAAGCCTGAGAGCGTCAAGTTGTTCCGGGTTTCGCGCCAGAATTTCATTCGTCCATTTCAAGAACTCATCCGGTTTACCGCCGACCAGAAGATGTTCCGAAGACATCGAAAGAATTCGCACGGCTGCCTCCAGATCGTCGTTTTTGATGTAAACTTCAACCAGTTGCAAAAACTTCGGATAATTTGCCGGTTCCTGTTCAACCAGTCGAATAGCCGCTTTTTCTGCCTCAACGGCGTTGTTCACATCAAGGTAGCAATCTACCAAAAGGTACAGAATTTCACGGTTATACGGCTGTTTTTCGAGAATACCTTCGAGCCTTTTGGCGGCTTCGTCGGCGTACCCGAGTTTGACTTGAGTGTTGACAAATCCATTCAGGGCATTCAAATCGTATTGACGAATTTCCAATGCCCGAGAAAAAGCCGTTAACGCAGATTCAAACTGATTTTGGGCTGACAATCTGGCGCCGGCTTCGGTAAAAGCTCTGGCGGCTTCGTCTTTATTACCCTCTTGCCAGCACGATTCGGCAATTTTTAGATAGACTTCGGTGTTGTTTGGGTCAAGCTGCGCAATCTCTTTCCAAATTTCTAAGGCTTCCGTTTTCTGGCCTTTGCGCTGATACTGCTCGGCGAGCGTCACGTAATGAATACGCGCTTCGGCAAGCGAACCTTTCATCTGATATAGTTTCGCCAATTTTAACGAAACATCCGTTGAATTTGGCTGAAGACGCGAAATTTTGTTGTAAATGGCAATCGCTTTCTGAGCAAATCCTTGCTTGCTGTAATGTTCGGCGACCTTTGTGTAACAACTGACTGCTTCATCCGCCCCGCTGCTTTTGACATACAGATCGCCCATTATGTTGAGCGTACTGTAGTCCTTCGGATCGTTTTCGACAATTCTATTATATTCGCTGATCGCCGCACGAATTTTGCCTTGCGACAAAAATCGCTCGGCAGTTCGCATAGCTTTTACTTTATCGAAGCTCATTGTGAATTTGAATAATGCAAGAACCTAAATTTTGACTTGAATTTGCGAGCCAACGCCTGTTAGATGGGACATATTCGCAGATGAAATGTTCGTTTCACCCGCATAACCTAAACTAACACGTATTTACAAAATATGTCAACAAGTTTTAACACTTATTGTGATGTATTGCGCTTTCGGTCGCAAACAATTTCGGCTTTGGCTTTTTGTCGATCAATTCATTAAAATCGAATAGGACGTTTTTTGGAAAATTTTTTTATTTTATGCACGCATTAATTTTAGCGGGAGGAAAGGGAACGCGGCTTCGACCGTTGACGGTTTACACGCCAAAGCCGATCGTGCCTTTCGTGAATCGTCCGTTTCTGCTTTATCAAATCGAAATTCTGCAACGCGCCGGAATCAAAGACATCACGCTTTCCTTAAGCTATCTTCCCGACAAGATCGAACATATCATGGGCGATGGGTCAGATTACGGCGTGAATTTGCGGTTCATCACCGAACCGAGTCCGATGGGAACCGGCGGCGCATACAAATTTGCGGCAAGTGATATTCGCGAAACGACGATTGTCTTGAACGGCGATATTTTGACCGATCTGGACGTTACAAAAGCCGTCGAATTTCATCAGGAAAAAAAAGCGACGGCGACGATCGTGCTTGCACCGGTCGAAAATCCGGCGGCTTACGGTTTGGTCGAAACAGCTCCGGACGGAAAAGTATTGCGTTTTATCGAAAAACCCAAAGCTGAAGAACTTTCCGCTTTAACCGTCAATACGATCAACGCGGGAATTTATATTCTTGAACCGGAAGTTTTGGACCTGATTCCCAAGGGCGAAAATCATTCGTTTGAATACAATGTTTTCCGCGATCTGTTGAAATGCGAAAAGTCTTTTTATGCCTATATCTTAGACGGAACTTACTGGCGCGACATCGGTAATCCCGTCAGCTATCTGCAAGGACATCACGATTTTCTAAGCGGTAAAATCAAGGGTTTTGAACTCCTGAGATCTAACAGATCCGAAATTTCGCACACGGCGATCATTGACAGAAATTCGATCATCGAAGCAGGCTGCATTATCAAACCGAATGCCCAAATTATCAATTCCATTATCGGGAAAGGCGTTTTGATCGAAGAAAAAGCAATAATCAAAAACTCGGTTGTGTGGTCGCACACGCGCATTTCAAACAGTGCGGAAATACGCGATGCCGTGATCGGCCGCAGCTGTCACATCGGCAAAAACGTCATTGTTTCGGAAGGTTCGGTTTTGGGCGATAAAACTTCGCTGACCGATTACACAAAAGTCTGATGATTGTGGATTTGGGATTTAGGATTTGGGATTTTCCCGGCAAATCCGCAATCCCAAATACTAAGTCCGAAATTTAATTATGCCCGAATTACCAGAAGTCGAACTTGTCGCCAGATTTCTGGACGCGTTGGTTAAAGGCCGCAAGATCATTGTTGCCGAGCTTTTGCGCGAAAGGCTCGCGCCTGCCAATTCGGCTGCCGAATTCGGCGTCAGATTAAAGGACGCAACAATAACGCGCGTTCATCGGCGCGGAAAACATATTTTATTCGATCTGGACAACGCCGAAACGCTGATTGTGCATTTGCGGATGTCGGGACGTTTTATGCTGTTGCCGATCGAGCGTGAATTGCCGAAATATACGCACGCGATATTTTATTTTGAAGACGAGACGCGCCTCATCTTTCAAGACACGCGCCATTTCGGGTTTATGCGGATCGTCGAAACGGTGAATTTATTCGAATCAAAAGAGCTTAAAAAGCTCGCGCCCGAACCTTTTTCCGTCGATTTTAATCCCAAATATTTTCGCGATGTTTTGAAGACGTCGAGGAGAAATATCAAGGAATTCTTGCTTGACCAGACGAAAGTTTTGGGTTTGGGGAATATTTACGCTTCGGAGGCTTTGTTTTTGGCAAGAGTTCAACCGGAGATAGCAGCAAATGCTGTTTCGACGCGAAAAGCAAATATTTTATTCGAGAAGATCCGCGAAATTTTGGCCGAATCAATCTCGCACGGGTCGACATTACAGGTCAATCCCGAGAACATTGACGGTAGTTACTACGGCGGCGGTTTCGAGAATCACTGGCGGGTTTACGACCGCGAAAACGAACCGTGCGCGAGATGCGAAACGCCGATAAAACGGATTGCGCAAGGCGGGCGCTCGACGTATTTTTGTCCGCGCTGTCAGAAGAAATAGTTCTTACGGCGTGCTACGAATACCTGTTTATACAAATTTTGGAGGAAAACATAAAATGAAACGAATTTCGATAGTTATTTTTGCGGTTGTTTGTCTAATGTCGTTGGCAAATAACGCTTTGGCTTGCGCGTGTTGCGTTGAACCCGGAACATATATGATCCGGACGGGCAAACCTTCCGAATACGAGTTGGGAATTATCGGTGAAATGAAGTTTGACAAAAAAGTTGAGCTTTATTTGACCGAAGCCGGTTTTGAAAGTATCAAAGGATTGACCGATGTAAAAAAAGAGATGGAAAGCGATTCGTGGAATTATGAAACTGACGCGCTTGATCTGGTCAATGAATTTACAAATAAACAATGGCGGTTCACGATCAAAACTCCGGGCGGAAAAACCGGCACGCTTGTTCTTCCGATGCCGATCCAGATGGTGCAATACAAAGTTGATATTCACGATACGAAAGACACCGGCTTAGGCGTTAATTTATACAAAGAATTTCGCTTTAAGGGCATTGTCCAAAGCGGCGCGGGCATATTTCGTTCGGGAATCATCAAACCGACAACGTATTTTCTCGTTTTTCAAGGACGCGGAAACGGCTGCGACGATGCTGCCAACTTTACGCATTGGCATCTCGAAATTGACGGTAAAAATGCCAAATACGAATTTAACGGAAAACTGTCATCGGGAGTAGAAGAAGAGAAATAAATGAAAAAACAGTTCGGTCATTTTTCCGAACATTATGGTGACAAAATGTAACTGTTTAGGTCATTGAGTAGCATCGGAAACAAATCCTTTTTGACTTGCCGGCTGCTTTAGC
>JANLTD010000788.1:0-4311 GCA_031362765.1 Acidobacteriota bacterium
ATTTAATCTGACACGTGTAGAACTAAAATTTGCGCCAAAACAATTAGGCATCATGATGATTATGATAAAAACCAAGTTCGTCTTTCCTGTCAGTTTGTTTATTTTTTTGATAGCAGCTTTTTTTGTTAATATTCAGGCACAAACAACACTGAAAGAAGCCTTTAAGGATTATTTTCTGATCGGCGCGGCGCTTAATCGCGAACAGATCTATGAGGAAGACAAACGCGGCGCGAACATCGTCAAAACGCAATTTAATACGATCTCGCCCGAAAATATTCTGAAATGGGAAGCGGTTCATCCGCTGGCCGACAAATATGATTTTGAAGCGGCTGACCGGTACGTCGCGTTTGGCGAAAAATATGGAATGTTCACAATCGGACATACGCTCGTTTGGCATAATCAAACGCCCGACTGGGTTTTCAAAGACGCGAAGGGAAATTTTGTCAGCCGTGATGAATTGCTGAAACGTCTGCGCGAACATATTTACTCGGTTGTCGGCCGTTACAAAGGAAAGATCAAGGGTTGGGACGTTGTCAACGAAGCGTTGAATGATGACGGCACGCTCCGGCAATCGCCGTGGCTCAAGATCATCGGCGAAGATTTTATCGCGAAAGCCTTTCAATTTGCCCACGAAGCCGACCCGAACGCCGAACTTTATTACAACGATTACTCGCTCGAAAATAAAGCCAAACGCAAGGGCGCGATCGCGCTCGTCAAACGTTTGCAGGCGAAAAAAATTCCGATCCACGCGATCGGTTTGCAAGACCATAATAATTTGCAATACCCGACGATCGCCGAAAAAGACGCGACCATTTCGGATTTTGCCAAACTTGGCATCAAGGTCAATATTACCGAACTCGATGTCAGCGTTTTGCCCGAACCGCAAGGTTTCAGCGGTGCAGAAGTTACGCTCAATTTTGAAATGCAGGAAAAGCTGAATCCATACAAAAAAAGCTTGCCCGACGCGGTGCAAAAAGATTTGGCAAAGCGTTACGCCGACCTGTTCGGAGTTTTTTTGAAACACCGCCGCGACATTGCGCGAATAACGTTCTGGAACGTGACCGACAGCGAGTCGTGGCTCAACAATTTCCCTGTCAGCGGCCGAACAAATTATCCGCTGTTGTTCGACCGTGCGGGACAATCAAAACCTGCTTTTGATGCGGTCATCAAAACCGTGCAGAAATTTTCAAACGAAAATCTGAAATAAAATGCGCCTCAATCTAAATAATCAAACCTACAAAATTGACAGCGAAAATCCGCTTGATATTTCGATTCCGCTACGGTTTAACGGCGCACAGCCGAATGCTTACGACGTTGAACAGGCGAGTTCAAAGCCGTGTCAAGCGGGTGAAATGGTCGGCGACACACGGCGCGGCGGCAGTGTTAATTTTGAACAATATAAGTTCATTCCGCACTGCAACGGAACGCATACTGAATGCGTCGGACACATCACGCACAAACGGATTTCCGTTCACGATTGTTTGAAAGACGCGTTTATTCCGTCGGTTTTGATTACAGTTGAACCGGAAAATACCGGTGATTCGGATGAAACTTATGCGGTTGATTTAAGCGACAACGATAAACTGATCACGCGAAAGGCGATTAAAAAGGCATTGCAATCTGTCAGAACACAGAGCGGTAGCGACGTGTTAAATCGACAATCGGAAGTTTCATCTACTACCGCAGATGGTTCTGACGGACTGATAATTCGCACTCTGCCAAACGACGAAAACAAATTAACAAAAACTTATTTAGAAGAAATTCCGCCGTTTTTCTCAACCGAAGCGATTGAATATATAAGCAAGATCGGCATCAACCATCTGCTCGTTGATATGCCTTCGATTGATCGTATTTTTGATAAAGGAAAGCTCTCGAATCATCGAATCTTCTGGAATGTCGGGCAAGGCGCGTTTGAAGTTTCGGAGGCGAGTCTGATTCACAATACGATCACCGAACTGATTTACGTTCCGAACGAAATTGTGGACGGCAATTATCTGCTAAATCTGCAAATCGCGCCGTTTTCTGCGGACGCGAGCCCCAGCCGACCAATTCTTTTCAAAATTTAAATTTATAGTAACAAAAGTTTAATAAAGTAACCCACTAAGAATTTTGAGTAGAAAGGCGGAAACCCGCGCGTTAGCAAGGGTGCATTCAATTGGTAGGTAAGTCAGATACAGGATTATTTTAGTGGGTTACTTTATTTTCAATCCGTTACATACCAAATTGCATCCAAAATGAGACTCAAAATCAGCTAAAAGCTATTAGCTGATTCGTCGAAACTCTTTTAACGACCATTTTGAGATCAACATCCGATTGCGGCGGATGGTTCTGACAAAAAAAAAGCGGAAGCCAAAATTTAGCCTCCGCTCTTTTTTCTATTAATTCAGATGAAATATCATCTGACCGGGATTTTGACTTCGCGACCTGCCGCCAAAGGCGCGTTGACCGAAGTCATTCCGTTAAGATTGGCAACTTCGACCGCGTTTGCGCCATAGCGCTGCGCGACTTTCACCACCGTATCGCCCGAAACCGCTTTAACAACGCGAACTCCGCCGGTTGTCGGCACCGTTGTCGGTTGATTGGTCGGACGTTGATAAGATGTGTTTTTTACACCGTTTCCGTTCGGGATAAAGACCTTGCCGCTCGGCACCGCCATTCCCGGATTGGCGGCCATCAAATCGGCAACCGAAATACCTGTGCGATTGGAAATATTTTGCCAGGTTTCCCCGGTCACCGCTTTTGACAAAGCTGTAGTATTAACTTTGGTGTTCGGCATCCGTTTGAAAATCGCGACGACCTCGCCCGCTTTGCCCGCCGGTACGCGAACGACATACGGTTCGGGTGGCGTCATACTCGTGCGAAGTTCGGGATTCAAATAGCGCAGATATTCAACCGTTGTGTCAGAAGCCTGAGCAAGCAATCCGAGACTCGTCGAAGACGGCACACGAACCTGATCATACATCAATTGCGGGGCCGGACGAACTTGTCCGAAACCGTATTGCTGCGGGTTATTCGCAATCAAGATCGTCGCTAAAATAGTCGGAACATAGTTACGTGTTTCTTTTGGCAAATATGGATAAGCGATCCAGAAATTCGCAACTCCGGCGCGAGCAATCGCGCGATCCACATTGCCTTCGCCCGAATTGTAAGCCGCCATCGCTAATTCCCAGTTACCGTTATAGCGGTTGGCAAGAAATTTCAAATAGCGCGCAGCTGCCTGTGTAGCAAGTTCAAAACTGTTGCGTTCGTCAACGTAAGCGTTTTTCCGCAGACCAAAACGTGAGCCGGTTCCCGGAATAAATTGCCACAAACCGGAAGCGGCCGCCCACGACATTGCTGTCGGTTTCCACGCGCTTTCAACTTGTCCAAGCCACGCCATATTTTCAGGAATTCCCTCTTCACGGAAAATTCGCCGCGCCATTCTCATAAACATTCCCGAACGGTAAAGTCCGGTTGCCATCGTGGCTCGTCCGCGTCCCTGAAAGTAATTGATATATTGCTGGATCATCGGATGAACCTGAAATTTCAAGCCAAGCGAATTATTTGAAACCGCGACCTGCACCAATTGAAATTGTTGTTGAGATTGAACTGTTTCGATGTTTGTTTCTTCCTGTGTGAGTTCGAGTTTCGATAAATCATCAAGCGGCGAGGCTTCGAATTTCTGATCGGTAAAACCCTGCGTCATCTCGGTTGTTTGATTTGAACTGTTCGGAATAACTGATGCGATCAACAAATTATTATTGGTCGGTTGTTCATTAATCGGGACGGTGACAACCAGTTTGGCAACTTTATCAGCCAAATCGTTGTCAATATTCCAGCTGCAAGTTGCCGAAAGAGAGCGAATTTGCGGAGTTTGTTTATCGCTCGGAAATTCCATCCGGTAAACGGTTTCAATCAGTTGATTGTAACAATCTCTCGCTTTTGCATTGTTATTCGAAGTCAGATTGATGCCGGACATCAGAAAGATCTCGACCGATTTGTCGAAATCGTCACGCGCCTGCGGGCGGCGATTGTCTTGCAGATTTAATAAACCTTGTTTGAAATATCTGCCCGAATCACTTGTAACTTGCAGAATTCGCGCTTCGGCTTGTTCAGCCTGGACAGGTTTGGTGTTATTTCTACCATCCGAAACGCTCGAAGTAACTTGCGCCGAAACGAAAGAATTGAATCCAAAAATTAAAATTGCGGTAAAACTGAAAACCTTTAAAAGGTGTGTTTTCATCAGTTCGTCTATACTCCTTATGATAAATTTTTCAGGGTTAGGGCGAATCAGTAAAACGACCTAAAACACATAGCGTCCAAATTGCTAAC
>JANLTD010001160.1:0-3018 GCA_031362765.1 Acidobacteriota bacterium
CAGAAAATCTTTCTGAAGCTTTTTACTGAGGCATTACTGAATTCGAAAATATTCGTTTAGTGTCCGAGCGCGGAATTGCCTTTGCCGACAAATCGCGGCGGTTTAGAAAAGTGCTTTTTGGCGGCGGTCACTAACCGTGATCTTTTTGAAAATAGCTTGTGTAAATTTCGCCGTGTTTCTACGATCTTAAATCAATTGTCTGTTTGCTGCTCGGCTAACCTATTGATTATGCGCATATTTACAATTTTTTCAAAAAAGGTTGCAAGAAATTATCGGTGCCTCCGTTCTTTGAATCACAAGTTAAAAAATTGCTTGTAAATAAAAGAAAACAGGAGAATTTTATGAAAAAACAAATGAGTTTGCATCTTGCAACATGGTCGCTGTTACTGGTCTTTATTGGGTTTGGCGCGGTTACTGCTTCGGCCGCAACGCAACCGCCGAATCTGCGTCTACAATTGACGGGGCCGAGTTCGGCGCAAGTCAGATCGCCGTATCTCTACACGGTCAATGTCAGGAATATCGGAGGCTCGACCGCAGCCTATGTGAATGTTGTTGTTGATTTACCGGAAACCAACACAAGTCCGCAGAAATTTATTCTGGGAACGCTTTCGGGCATCGATTCCCGTTGTCAGGTAGTTGCTAGAAAATTGAATTGTGCGTTGGGTAACATCACCAAATCGGGAGTGAATCAAACAAAAATATTTACCTTCACGCTCGCGCTTCCGGTTTCGACCCGCACGCTCGAGATCAAAGCGACGGCTTCAACACAAACGACACCCGAAACCGATCCGCTCAACAATGTCGCTTCGATCATTCCAACGCCCGCATATGCGACCAATCAAATAACTTCGGCAAATGTTTTGGTGACAAGCTGCACGGGAACCGGATTGTCTTCATTTTTTGAATGCGAACTTTTTCCGAGTTCTCAACAATCGCATATCTTTAGCTTAAATGCCGATATGTCGGTAACATATAACGGAGATTATATCGGAACCTGGGATCAATTTGCTTCAACCCAACAACTTCACTTATCGCTTTCTGATGGAAACAGCGGTGCTGAATTCAACGGATATGCGACCAACAATACCTGTTTTGAAGGCATCACGACATTCACGCCGATCAGCATATATAACAGTGCTTACAAAGTTTGCGTTCAATGATGAAAGTTTAATCAATCTAAAAATTGATTTCCAACCACTTCGCAAGGAGTGGTTTTTCGCCGTTAATGATTTCGACCAAATAACGGACTTCAAACTCATTCCGTGTTTTTCGCAAATGAAAAAAATGTCCCGAAATATTGTTTAATGGTAACTGTTGACATTAACGCTGCCGGCTGATGATAGAGAAGTCCTCACAAAAAGCTAGGGACATTCGAAATCGGTAAGAAGAGCGGATTAATTGCATCAAATTCGCTCCTTCCGGCAGACAGACGCGGCTAACGAGACCAGCCAAGAACCGGAATGGTCGAGTTTTTCCGTCTGCGAGACGTATGTTTTGCGGGAGGCTATGATATTGAATCGTTATTGCCTTTGATTCGATTGATTGATTGAAACAAGACTTGCAAAATAAGCAAGATGATCGCCGCGCCAAGCAAAACAGCGAGTCCCGCGTTGAGGCTGTTCGAATACTGATTTGAAACGAAACCGATAAGCCACGTGATCGTGATCGAACCGACGCTTCCCATCACAAAAAGCGGGACGGTTTGTGAGTTGGCAGCGGCGCCGAATGTTTCGGTAAATCTAGACATATTGGTTGGAAAAACTGCCGCTAATCCGAGTCCTAAAATTGCCGCGCTAAAGAAAATGGTTTGCCATCCTCCGGACAAAATAAGCAGAATCGTTCCCAGAAAAGTAATCAGCAAACTCGCCCAAATAATTTGATTATTGGATAAGAAACGGGTGGCAATTGCCGCGATTCCGCGTCCCAGGACAAAAAATGCAAAGAAGATCGGCGTTGCCGAAAGCCACGAAATCTCGGTCGGCAAATCCGAACGAAAAGTATATGAAGTGAGCCAACCGCTGATTCCGCTCTCGATGCCGACATCACAAAATCCAAAGGCGACGATCAACCACGATTTCGGATTGCTCCAGATCGAAGCGGATGAACTTTGTTCCGAAGCCGAATCGTTTCCTTGAAATTCAAATCTCTTCAGTGAAATCAAATACACTATTGCGAACAAAATGCTGACAGCGACGAGCAGCAAAGTCGGGACAACGAATTTTCCATTGCCTAAGAAACTGACAAAAGGTTGACTGGCAATCGCGCCGAGCCCCCAGACAAAACTCATCAGATTCAAAGCCGACGTCGTTTTAACCGGATTGAGCGCGGCGGTCAGCATCAAGGTTGACGGAATTGCGAGTCCAATGCCGATGCCGTAAATAAACACGCTTGCCCAACTTATCTCCAAACCGCCGAAATTGATTGCGCTTAATCCGAGAATAAAGAGAAAAAAAGAGAGTCCGAGAGTTCTCACAAACCCGAATCGTTTGATCAAAAACGCTGTTGAAACCGTTCCAATGATCGAGCCGCCGAATTGTGCGGTAAAGAAAAAACCGGATTGTTCATCGTTCAAAGACAGATTGGCAGCCAGCATCGGCAAGATCTGACCCAGCAGAACCGTCACGATCCCAACTATAAAAAAGCTGATGTGGAGTAAAATGTTAAGCGAAGAAAAATCGTTCGGATTTTGAATGGACATAATAGATATTTAATAATGTCCTTCAATTATTGTAAAAAATCAATTCCAAGTCTTAAAACAACAAAGACAAGTCAAGTTGCGTCCTAATGCAAACGTTTTGTTTTAATTTCGTCATCACTACGGTATTTGTTTTATTACGTCTTTATATTTGTAAATTAAAGGAGTTCGAATAAATGAAAAAAATGTTTCTGATCGTCATCGCCATATTGTTAGTTTCATTCAGCAATGTTTCTGCCCAAAAGATCGAAAGAGTTTCAGCCCAATCAGCGCACGATATTTCGGTCCGCTCACCACTCAATTTTGAAGGTTTTATTATCGAG
>JANLTD010000921.1:0-11280 GCA_031362765.1 Acidobacteriota bacterium
AATAATTTTGAAAATTCGTTAAAATATGCCATTCGCCGTTTCGATAGACTGCGAGATCGGTTTTTCCGTCGCCATCGTAATCGGCAGGTATTGGTTTATCCGACGGCAAACCGAATTGAATGGATGCAAAACCGAGTGTTGAACGTTGCAGATACCAAACGCCGCTTCGATAAACGGCAAGATCCGCTTTGCCGTCCGCATCGTAGTCGCCGCCGACAGGTTTATCGCCCGCGAGTCCGAACTGGACAACATTCGTTTGATTGTTTGCCAAATTAAATGTGTACCAAATGCCGGCGCGAAAAACTGCGAGTTCGGCGCGTCCGTCGCCGTCAAAATCTGCCGGAACGGGAATGTCGCCCGACAATCCGAATTGCACGGCGAAAACCAACGCGTTCGAGCTTTGCAGAACATACCAAATGCCGTCCCGATAAACAGCAATATCCGTCCGGGAGTCGCCGTCAAAATCGGCAGGCGCGAGCTTGTCGGTTGCCAGACCGAATTGGGCAGCAGCGAAACCGTTGGTGCTTTGCTGCAAATACCAAACGCCGTTTCGAAAAACCGAAATATCGCTTCGGCCGTCGCCGTCAAAATCAAATTTGGCGGCCGAAATTCCGGCTTGATCGATGTTTAAGGTTCGTGCGCCGATCGTGATGCTCGCGTTTCGCGCGCTTCGCGTCGGATTCGCGAGAACATTAAATGCCGCCGCGCCGTTTCCGGTTTGCTGGGCCGACGTGACGACAACCCAATTAACATTTGAAACGGCTTGCCAACTACAACCTGCGCCGGCTGTCACCGTGACATTTCCATTACCGCCCGACGCGGTAAAATTCAGATTCGTTTGCGCCAGCGAGGTCGGACAGCCCGAACCTTGCTGAACCTGAAAAGTGCGCTGATTGACACCGTCGGTAATATTTACCAAACCCGTTCGCGCCGCGCCCGCATTTGCCGCAACCGATAAATTTACGGTCGCAGTATTAACGCCGTTCGTCGGCGAATCAATCGTGATAAAAGAATTTGCTGTCGAAACCGTCCAACCGCAACCGGTCGGAATATTTATCTGAAAACTTCCGCTTCCGCCGGCGATGGGAAAGGCTTGAACGGACGGAGAAATATTAAAAATACAAGCGTTGACCGAACTTTGAATATCGAGATTCCAACCGCTCGCAATCGTTCCGGCATTGTTGCCGTTGTCGTCCACAACATAAAGCGACCAGGTCCCGTTCGGATTTGATCCGCGAAAAGCATCGAGTGCGGTGCCCGAAAGATTTCCTTGCGGCGCGGGTGCCGGAAAAGTGTCCATATCATCAAAATTCGTCGGTTTATAGATGCCCGAACTGAGCTGAGAATTGTCGGGCAAAGAAACCGTCGCTGAGTCGGAAAATGTCAGCGAAAGGTTATTGATCGCCGCGCCGCCGCCGGCATCCGACATTAAAACAATTCGTCTGCCGTTTGGCGCGACCAATAACATATCAACATCATCGGGTAACGCGTGCGAAAAGTTTTCCAAATTCACAATAATGCCGGTCACAAAACCCGGCAAACCGGCGATCTGAATATCACTCGGATACGGATTTGCCGTGCCTGAGCTTGCGATGTTGATCGTGTTCGTGTTTGCACCGGTCGCGATCGTTTCCAAACTGACCGAATCAATCCACCAGCCAATGCTTGCAAAACCATCGTTTGAACCCATTCGCCAGCGAAATTGGACAGGTTGCCCGAAAGTGCTTGACGGCAGTTGCACCGAGGTTAATAAAAATCCTTCCTGCGTTGCGCCGCTCCACGCAAAACGACCGCCAAGCGGATTGGTCGAAGGATTTAGCGTAGTCGTATAACCGCCCGCCAGAAAAACACAGCCTGCCGTGAGCACGTCCTGAAATTGACCGTTGCCGATCTTTATCTCCAAAACGCCGCCGTCCCAGGTGTTTTCGACCGAATATTTATGCCGAAAATTCAAAATACTGCGTGCGCCGGTGACAACGACCGGCGGCGAAGTCAGTTCGGATAAACCGGCTGTCAAAGTATTTGGCGTAAAAACTGAATTCGGTGCCGTATCGCTAAAATTCGTCACCGTCGCAAAATTGACACCTGCGCCGGACGACGAAACGCTCCAGCCGTTCGGAATTTGCGGAACCTGGACGCCGTCGAAATTTTCGCTGTAACGAACGACTTCCGGCACTATTTCGGGTTCGTTGACATCGGCTGAAGATTTGTTGGAAAATGCCGTCAACATCACGATTACGAGCAAAGCGGCGAAGCTCAGAGACGAAAATGTTGTAACGGATAAAACGGATTTTTTCGACATTGATTTTTTCTCAAAAGCGATTGTTAATTCAATTTAAGTTAAAACCATAAGGTTAAGTTGTCAATAAATCTCGGCATAAATCTTGCCTTTCCGGCAAAAATCGTTATAAAATTGCATTCTCTTGTTACTTTTTAATTTCAAAGTTGTAAAGATTAGTCCTTTTGTAGATTTTTAGATAAGTAGGACAAAAATAAATTTAAGTAGTGTTTAGAGGCGACGACCGCCTCTAAACGAACATTTTAGTTTTATGTTATTTGTCCGATCGCTTACTGAGGAAATTTCGATGAAAAGATCTTCTGTGTCCCGTTTTCTTTTTCCCGCAATTTATATATGCCTTTGCATTTTTTTTGGTTCAGCAATAATCTCCGCCCAAAATTTACCCGAAGATGCGCCTGTTTTGATCAGTCAGCCTGATTCGACCCGCGCTTTGACAGCAAAACCTTCGCGCAAAGTCTATGATTTTTCGCCGAAAGTTTTTCCGGCTAGCGGAAATACGCGAATCACTTTTTTTGTGACGAATCTCGATCTTTTGCAAGATGAAGGCGCGAACGCTTTTCGCGTTGACGCGCAGGATGCGAGAGGTTTTCGGTATCCGTTGCAAATCGTTTCGTTTGAACCGCTCGCCGAAAAGCCGTGGGTCTATGCGCTGACGGTCAGGCTTCACGGCGCGATGGGAAATGTCGGCGACGTTTTGGTAAGAGCAAACTGGCGCGGCGTTTCGAGCAATCGGGTGCGTGTGGCAATCGGCTTTGAAAGCAAAAAGCCGGAAGACGACACCGGCTCAATTCCAACGCCGATGCCCGAAAAACCGCCAACTAAACTTGAATCGCAAAATGTTGGGAGCTTGCCGTGGGTTGGCGATCGTGTTCGTTTTATCGAACAGGCAACGTTTGGTGCAAATGCCGAACTCGAAACACGTCTGCGGCGCGTTGGGATCTCGACCTGGCTTAACGAGCAGACGGAAGAAAAACGTGATTCAAACGGCGCCGCCCGTTATTCGACATTTCCTTATCCGAATCTTGCGCTTCAGCAAACCACGCCGCCGACAACCTGCACGGGAAACTGTCTGCGCGACAATTATTCGATGTATCCGATCCAAAAATGGTTTTTCCGCGAAGCGCTCTACGGCGAAGACCAACAGCTTCGCCGCCGCGTTTCGTGGGCGCTCAGCCAGATCTGGGTCGTTTCGGGACGCGAAACCATTCAGCCTTCGCGGATGATTCCGTATATACAGGTTTTGGACAGAAATGCGTTCGGCAATTATCGCGATCTGATGCGCGAGATGACACTCAATCCGGCGATGGGAAACTATCTCGATATGGCAATTTCGACACGCACGAATCCGAACGAAAATTACGCGCGAGAGATTCTGCAGCTTTTCTCGATCGGGCTTTATATGCTCAATCAAGACGGAAGCGTTCAGCTCGACTCAAACAATAACCCGATCGCGACCTATGACCAAAATACTGTCAACGGTTTTACGAAAGTTTTCACGGGTTGGACATTTTGCGGACAGGGCTGTCCGAATTCACAACCCGGAATTGTTAATTTCCGAGACCAGTTGGTTGTCGTTTCGGCGAATCACGACACGACCGAAAAAATACTTTTGAATTATCCGGGCGCGGTTCCGATGATTCCCGCCGGACTGACCGCCGATCAGGATTTTGAAATGGCGCTCGACAATATTTTTTATCATCCGAATGTCGCGCCGTTTGTCGGTAAGCTATTGATTCAACAGCTTGTGACGAGCAATCCGACGCCTGCTTTTGTCGGGCGTGTATCAGCCGTTTTCAACAATAACGGGCAAGGCGTGCGCGGCGATCTGAAAGCGGTTGTGCGGGCGATTTTGACTGATCCGGAAGCACGCGGAAATTTGAAGACCGATCCTGATTACGGTCATCTGCGCGAACCGGTTTTGTTTGTTTCAAACATTCTGCGGCCGCTTAGTCCCACCGCTAACACAAATGCTTCGGGAAACTGCAACGGTCAAAGCGACGGCGTATTAAACAGCGCGACGATCGTTCTTGATCAGGATGTTTTCAATTCGCCGAGTGTTTTTAATTATTATCCGATGACCTATTCGCTGCAAAATACCGCACTGCACGCGCCGGAATTCGGGATCTTTTCGACCGGCACGGCTCTAAAACGTCCGAATTTTGTCAATCAGATGGTTTTCGGAACCGGTATTGCGTTAAGTGCGGATGCGCCCTGCGGAACGAAAATAAATCTCTCGCGCTGGCAATCGCTGGCATCGGCCGATCCAAGCGGCGCCTTGCTGGTTGATACGATGAATACGGAAATAATGCACGGTTCGATCTCGCCGCAGGTGCGCGGACATATTTTGACGGCAGTTCAGGCAGTTGCCGCGGCAGATTCGTTGAAACGGGCGCGAACGGCGCTTTATTTAGTTACCACGTCGCCGCAATTTCAGGTGCAGAGATAGTTTGAGAGCAAAAACAATGAAAGAATCAAGAAGAGAATTTATCGCAAAATCTTGTCGGGCTTTATCAATGGCGGCAGTTGCCACGCAAATGTCGCACCTTGGTTTGGTTAGTGCGTTGGCGCAAAAAAAGAGTAAGAAAAATTTGGCGGTTGAACCTTACAAAGCGTTGGTCTGCGTCTTTCTAGGCGGCGGAAATGATTCAAACAATCTGGTTGTTCCGAAAAATAACGCCGGTTATGCCGAATACAGTGCGGCGCGTTCGGCACAAGGTTTGGCAATTCCGCAAGCCAATCTTTTATCAATTATGCCGCCGACATTGGGTGTCGAATTTGGTCTGCATCCGAATTTGGCCGAGCTTCACGGGCTTTGGGGACAAAACAAACTGGCGGTCATTTCCAATGTCGGAACGCTTGTTCAACCGCTGACAAAGGCGCAATATCTGTCAGGCGCACCGCGTCCCGATCAGCTTTTTTCACATTCCGATCAGGTTGCTCAATTTCGGACCGCAATTCCCACCAATGGTTCAACCACCGGCTGGGGCGGACGGCTTGCCGATCGAACTGCGCCAATCAATGCCGGCGCGGCGATTCCGATGATCACTTCGGTTGCCGGCGTGACGGTTTTCAGCAACGGCGTGACGAGTTCGCCGTTGATCGTCGAACCTTCGCCGACACCACTGAATCAGGTTTTGACGCTCAATGGTTTTGGAACAACGAGCGACGAATTGGCACGGAAAACCGCGATGCAGAGAGTTCGCGGCGAAGATCTGGATAAAACTTTGATTCAAGCGGCGGGATTTTTGACACAGCAAGCCGTCAACGTTAGCGAACAATTGAGTTCTGATCCGGTTTTGACCGTGACGTTCCCTAATACGACGCTCGGCAATCAGCTCAAACAAGTCGCAAAACTGATGAAGTTTCGGACGTCGCTTAACGTCAGCCGTCAGATCTTTTTCGTACAGCTTCCGGGTTTTGACACGCACGGCAGTCAGATCAACGGTCAAGGCAGTTTATTTACCCAATTGAGTCAGGCCTTAAAAGCATTTTACGATGAAACGGTCGCGCAGGGAGTTTCGGGACAGGTCACGACCTTTACGATGTCCGACTTTTCACGCACGCTCAACCCGGCGGGTTCGGGCGGAAACGTCGGTTCAGACCACGCCTGGGCGGGACATCATTTCGTGATGGGCGATGCCGTGATGGGCGGGAATTTCTACGGCCGTCCGACTTCTAACGGAACGGTCTTTCCGACGCTGGTCAACGACGGACCGGATGATGTCAGTAATCGCGGACGTTTTGTGCCGACGGTTTCGGTAGATATGTATGCCGCCACACTGGCGCGTTGGTTCGGATTAACTGACGCGGAAATGTCGCTCGTATTTCCGTATATCAACAATTTCCCGACCTCGAATTTAGGGTTTATGATGTAAAAACAATCTCTTTGCAAATAAATCTGAGGTTACGCAAAATGATTTTGAGCCGCATTTTAGGCGGCTTTCCGCGCATCGCGGCAGTTAGCCGCGTCCATTTATGGTGCGGTCAATTAATTGATGATTTTCAAAAGGGCGTTTTAACGTCCTTTCTTGCGGCTTGAGTCTTTGTAATTTGACGGCGCAAGCCTTCTTAGAGGACGTTAAAACGCCCTTTGTCATTCTTTTATCGCTCAACCACGCCATAAATAGCGTGGCAATTCGCCGCGATGCGCGGAAAGCCGCCTAAACGCGGCTGAAATCAAAACTGCATAACATCAGATAAATTTTAGGAAGCCAGGTTTTCAAACGCTTTGTCGGAAAACTTGAAATGTCTGTCTTCATCGTTCCGCTCGGCGCCGAGGTTTTCGTAAAATCCGATGGCAGGAGCATTCCATTTCAAAACCTGAAAATCAATCCGTTCAAATCCACGCACTTGGGCAATTTTGGCGATATGTTTGAGCATCATTTCGCCAACTCCGCGCCCGCGCGCAGCTTTTGTAATAAAAATATCTTCGAGATAAATCCCGCGCTGACCGCGAAACGTCGCAAAATACGGAAAGAAGATCGCGTAGCCGATAACGGTTTCGCCATCCGAAGCGACAATCGCTTCGGCAACTTTTCCATCACCGAAAAGCGCGATTTCGAGGCGTTCTTCCGTCACTTCGAGGTATTCCAGAAGTTTTTCATATTCAGCAAATTCGCGCATCAGCACGATGATTTGCGGAATGTTTTCGGGCGTTGCTTTTTTAATTGTCAGAGTCATCTTTAATGCTTAGAATACTCAGCGGTTTTCTTGCTCCTTTAATAATCAGAGCAAAATAGGTTAACAGAAGTGCCGGCGCCAAAAAAATGGAAAGAATAAAAAGTAACAACAAAACACCGTAAGCAGAATCGTTAGGCGAAGGTTCGCGGATTCCGCCCATAATGTTAAAAACGAATTTATCCGCGTTGAGAACTCCGAGAACGATTACGATCAAGGAAAGAGGAAAAAAAGTAGCGGTCACCGCAGAAAGTTTGTCCATCTGGAAAAATGTTCGCAAGGCAAACAGCAACAGCGCGACGCGCCAAGTAGCGACGATGAACAAAAACCACGCGTTGACAACATTTGCCGTTCTCAAATCAGTGAATGTTTCAATCGGAATCGCATACAAGATCGCGGGCGGCGAAACGAGCGAGATAAACGTCAGAAATCGAAAAAACGACCAATCGTTGACGCGTAAAGGTGCGATGAAAACCCACAAAAAAAGTGCGAGAACGAAAATATAAACAACCGAGCCGATGCCGAGATGTTGTAAGAATTCGGCTTTCGGATTATCCCAATATCGCCCGATGCCGACAATCCAAGTGCAGACAAGACCAAAAATCAGATGTCCTTTTCCAAACGTAAAAAACTCTTCCCGCGTTAAGCGAAACGTCAGCAAACGGAAAGTGTCTTTGACAATTTGCAGCATCTTTACATATTCCACGCAACCTGACTTTTGAGCCTTAAAATCGAGCGTTCCTTGCCGATTGTTTCAAAAACTGCGAGCATCGAAGGTCCGACCGCGAGACCTGTCAGAAGTGCGCGTGCGCCGTTCATAATCACGCCGAATTTCGTGCCTTTTTCTTCGACGAATTTGCCGACCGCTTCGTGAATCGCGTCGTGCGTAAAATCTTCGACCGATTCGAATCTTTCTGCGAGTTCAGGCAGCCACGTCTGCAAATCGGGAAATTTCTTCAGGTTTTTATCAATCGCCGCCGGGTCAAAATCAAAATCTTCGGAAAAATAGGCGCGTCCCTGGGCGGAAAAATCTTTGAGTGTGAAAAATCTTTCACGGATCAGGTCAGCCGTTTTTTCAAACCAAGCTTTGTCATCATCTTCGTATTCATCGCGCCAGAGCCGCGCGGCTTTCATTTCGGCTTTGACGAACGGAAGAAGCTCATCGAGCGGCATCGTGCGGATATATTCGGCATTCATCCAGATCGCTTTGTCGTCCGTCCATCGTTTTGGATTGTTCGTGTCGAAATTAAAGATCGCCGGATTGCGGTGAATTCCTTCAAGCGAGAATTTTTCCGTTAATTCATCGAGCGTGTAAATTTCCTTTTCTTCGCTTGCCGACCAGCCCATCAGCGCGAGAAAATTGCGAAACGCGGCGGCCAAAAAACCGTGATCGCGGTAAGTCGTCATCGAAACGATCTCGCCGTGAATTCTTTTCGACAATTTTTTCCCGCCGGGCGCTAAGATCAGCGGAAGATGCGCAAAACGCGGCGGCGTGACGCCCAACGCTTCATAGATCAAAATTTGTTTATGCGTGTTCGTCAGATGATCCTGACCGCGAATGACATCGGTGATCTCCATTTCGATGTCGTCGCAAACAACCGCGAGATTATAAAGCGGATGACCGTCGGAACGCAGCAGCACGAGGTCCTCGGTTTCTTTGTAATCGCGATCATTAACACCGTACACCGCGTCTTCAAAACTCGTTTTTCCGATTTCGGCGATTTTCAGCCGAATCGCAAAAGGTTCGCCCGCCGCGGAGCGTGCGTCGGATTCTTCTTTTGAAAGATCGCGAAACGGATTGTCGCGCATTGATTTTTCGCCCTGATTTTGGCGCGCGCGATCAGCGATCGTTGCTTTGATATTTTTGTCTGTCGGTTCGGCTTTCGGGGTAAAATCCCGATAAGCTTTGCCTTCTTCCAAAAGACGCGAAGCGGCGGCGCGATGTTTGTCGGCGTTGTTTGATTGAAAAACTATCTCTTCATCAGGCGCGAAACCGAGCCATTGCAAACCTTCCAATATTGATTGCGTTGATTCATCGGTCGAACGCGCAATATCGGTATCTTCGATCCGCAGCAGAAATTTTCCGCCGATATTTCGGGCGTAAAGATAATTAAAAAGTGCGGTTCGGGCAGAACCAATGTGTAAGTAACCGGTCGGGCTTGGAGCAAATCTAACTCTTGTCATAGTGGTCAGTGGTCAGTGGTCAGTGGTCAGTGGTCAGTGGAACGAAAGTTCGACCAAAACAACGACTGACAAGAAAAACCGAAAATATAGTTGCAAAAATAACTAAAGCCGATAATCAAGAATCAATATTCAGAAGAAAAATCAACTGACCACTGACCACTGACCACCGGCTACTAAAATAATGGCGGAGACGACAGGATTCGAACCTGTGGAAGTCTTTTGAACTTCAACAATTTAGCAAACTGCCGCTTTCAGCCACTCAGCCACGTCTCCGCATAAAAAGCATTTTTAATTTTAGCTGTTGGGCAAACTTTGTCAAGTTGATTATACCAACAAAGTCAAAAAATCTAATCGGCAAAGCAAACTTTAATAGATGATGTGCATCATACCACCAAACCGTCAGTGTCATTGCCGACTTGACACATTTGATTTTACGAAAGAAAATACGAAGGTGCGCGGTTTAGCACTTGTTTTTAGTTAGTTGTTGCAGTTTTAGCACTCCTGTAATGAGTTTTCCCCGCAACTTAATATTTGCGGAGGCCGCTTTAGTAATGAGTTTTTCCGAAGCCCCAAAATTTTTTCCGAGAACTTTTCTGATTGCGCTGACGGCCTTTTTCGCGTTTTTTGTTTCTGCGTCTGCAAGTCAAGCGGCGGTCATTGTCGAGAATAAAGGAATGCTCGGCGTGATCAAAGGAACTGTTCGCGATGAATCGGGCAGTCCGATTGCCGCCGCGTATGTTTCAATTTTTCGGGTCGGCACATCGCAGCTCTTAAAACAAGTTCGTTCGGCGGCAAACGGAAGTTTTCTGGCGAAGATCTTGCCGGGCACTTATACGGTTTTGGCAGTTGCCGAAGGTTTCAATCCGATCACGCTTTCACAGGTTGAAATCAATCGCTCGACCGAACTAAATTACAAATTTAATCTCGAACGGGCCGGCAGCGGAAATACGCTGCCCGAAAAACGTCCCGACCGCAATAGCTCTAAATGGCGAATTCGTGCTGCGCAAATTCGGAGCTCGATCTACCAAAATCAGGACGGCGACCTTCCGGTTGAAGAATCGGACGAAAACACGGCGGTAAACGAAAATAAAACCGAAGAAAACACGGAAGTTTTAGACACGCAAGAAAAATCAAGCCGGAAAAATCAGACGGTGATCGAAACTTTTGCCGCCAATGCAAACGGTGAAAATTTCACAGGCGTTAATTTTGCGACGCTTTTGCCGGTGAGTGAAAACACGGAAATTGTTTTGGCAGGACAAACGGCAACCGGTTCAAACGCGCCGCAGAGATTTGAAGCCAATGTAAAATTTCGTCTGAACGAGCGGCATCAGCTTCGTCTTAATACTTCGATCGGCAAACTCGGCAAGGTTGAAACCGAAAATCAACAAAAATCGCTGGGCCAATTCTCTTTTCAGGCTTTGGATGAATGGAAGGTCAAAAACGGCGTGGTTTTTGTTTTTGGTTTCGATTATTCACGTTTCCTTGGTGCCGGCAATGATTTCTCTTTTAGTCCGCGATTGGGTTTGCAGTTTGATGTAAATTCAAAAACACGGCTTCGCACATCTTACACAACCCAAACGGAAGAAAAAAATTGGTCACAGGCGATCGAACTTGAAAACGCGCAGGTTGTTTTCCGGGAACCGGTTGCCGTTCAGGATCTGGTTGTCGAAAATGACAAACCGCAGATGAATAAAAGCAGCCGGTTTGAATTCGGAATTGAAAGAATTCTGGACAATAGTTCTTCGATCGAAGCAAATGTATTTTTTGATCTGACAAGCGGTCGCGGTGTCGGGTTGATAAATTTGCCGATAGATTTTTTAGGCGGCGAGGCCGACAAGTTTGTTGCCGATCAACAAGGCAAAGCACAAGGCTTAAGATTGGTTTATTCGCGGCGTTTGAACGGAGTTTTCAGCACGGCGGCAGGTTATGCCTTCGGTAATGGACAGAAACTCTCTGCGCAAGCGATTTCAAACCCGGCGAGTGTTTTTGAAAACGGCTATTTCCAGACATTTTTTGGACAGCTTGAAGCTGATTTGAAAACCGGCACCCAGATCAAAACGGTTTTCCGTCTGTCTCCGCAGGCAACGGTTTTTTCGATTGACCCGTTTCAGGGCCGAATG
>JANLTD010000934.1:0-1975 GCA_031362765.1 Acidobacteriota bacterium
TTGTAATGGCCCGATCTAGGTTCCACCCATGGAACCTACGAAATACTTCTTCTCTGTGTGAGACATGGGATGGAAAAATGATTCATCGACCTTTAGAAAATCGTCAATCCCTATGTAGTTTTCTTCAATTTCCACATTTAACCCATCCGCTACCGCAGACGGTTCAGCTTTTACTTCAACTCTCGACTCTTGACTCTCGACTCTCGACTTTTTTTGAATTTCGTTCATAACTTTGTTTTTATCAATTCGCGGAAAGACGGCAATTGTTTCACCGATCTTTGTTCCCGCCGGAAGATCTCCATAAGCCAAATTTTCAGGATTGATGCCGGAAATATCATCGCTTAAACCAATTTGCGCATAAATTTGCCGCGCGGCTTCGGGCATCACCGGATAAAGCAGAACGCACAGCCAGCGAAGCGTTTCGGTTGCTCGATAAAGCACCGCGTTGAGTGTTTCGGCCTGATTTTCATCTTTGATAAGTTCCCACGGTTTCGTGTCGGAGATCATCTTGTCAATCCGCGAAATCAAGTTCCAAACCGTTTCGAGCGCCTGACTGAACTCGAAATTATCGAATTTGCGCACAAACTCATCGCGTGTGTGGTTGAGCGCGGAAACGATCTCCTGTTCGTCCGCGTTAAGACTGGCTCGCTTTGCAAAAAGATAATTTGCTTCCTGAATCTTCCCGTCCGGGATCACGCTTGCGCGATATTTTTCGATCATCGAAAACGTCCGCGACGAAAGATTTCCCAAACCTTTGGCGAGATCGGCGTTGGCGCGTTCGATCAGATTTTCGTAGCAAAATTTTCCGTCTTGTCCGAAAACCATATCGCGCAGCACGTAGTATCGAATCGCATCTAGCTGAAAATGCTCGCGCAAACGGTCAATTTCAATGACATTTCCGATCGTCTTTGACATCTTTTTGCCGTCCGAGTCAAGCCACATTCCGTGGGCGTAAATCGTTTCTGGCAGCGGCAAACCGGCCGCCAACAAAAAAGACCACCAATAAATCGTGTGAAAACGCAAAATATCTTTGCCGACGAGATGCGTCACGTTTTGCCAGTATTTATCGAAACCTGTTTTCTCGGAATTGCCGTAACCGAGCGCCGTAATATAATTTGAAAGCGCGTCGAGCCAGACATACATCACGTGATTCTCGTCATCCGGCACCGGAATTCCCCAACTGACATTTTTTTTCTCACGCGAAATCGAAAGGTCTTGTAAACCGCTTTGAATAAAAGAAACGACCTCATTCTTTCGCGCTTCGGGTCTTATTTTATTGGGGTTTTCCTCGATAATTTTCAAAAGTGTTTCGCCATAATCCGAAAGACGAAAGAAATAACTTTCTTCGGCAACCTTATCAAGCGGGCGTTCGTGTGTTTTGCAGAGCGGAATGTCAGAATCTTCGACTGTGTAATATTCATCTTCCAGCTTAAAAGCCGCACAAGGCGCACAGAACCAGCCTTCATAAAAGCCTTTATAAATATTCGGACTACCTTTCGGCGTATTGTTTCCGGCAATTTCGCGCCACAGTTTCTGTGCCCCTTCGTAATGGAACTTATCGGTCGTACGCATAAAAACATCGTATCCGCCGTGCTCCCGATCAAGCCGAAAATCGTGAAACATTCGCTTTAATTCGCCCGAAACATAATCAACCTGTTCTTGCGGCGTGCAATTGTTTTTCTCGGCGGCGCGTTGAATGTTGATGCCGTGTTCATCTGTTCCGGTCAGAAAAAATGTTTCAAAACCGCGTTGTTTTTTATGCCGGACTATTGTGTCGGCAACAACCGTCGTATAAAGATGTCCGAGATGCGGCAAACTGTTCGCGTAATAGATCGGGGTTGTGATGTAAAAGGTTTTCATAATTTGAATTGTTAATTGGATTTATATTCGTGAATTATTTTCTTCGGGATATACTTCAATCGGCTCAAGTCTAACAAGTCTTTCTTTATCCAGATAAATCAAAACCTCCTCACCA
>JANLTD010000937.1:0-4135 GCA_031362765.1 Acidobacteriota bacterium
TTGCCGTCGTTGCCGTTGCCACACGGTTCACAAAGAAAACAAATAAAACGAGTAGAGAGTAAAGAGTGGAGAGTAGAGAGTAAAAAGTTTTATTACTCTCCACTCTCCACTCTCCACTCTTTACTAATTCGTAGGGGTATGGTGTCAATGGTTAGCATGGAGGTCTCCAAAACCTTAGGTTCGGGTTCAAGTCCTGATACCCCTGCCATTTAATTTTTAGGAGAAAAAAAGTGTCAGAAGCAATTGACAACAAAGACGGAAAGGAAGGTGTTAGTGATTTTATTCGCCACACCCGCGAGGAGTTGAATAAAACAACTTTTCCTTCGTCAGATGATGTTAGAAACACGGTTATTATCGTGATTATCAACGTCATTTTCTTTGCTATTTATCTTTTTTTGATTGACCACGCCTGGGTGTACATCTTGGAAGCCTTTACGTGGGTAATTAATAAAATTGCCGGATTATAAGGATTTAGAAAATGAAACAGTGGTATTTTATCCACACATATTCGGGACATGAAAATAAGGTTTTAGAAAGTCTCAACGCACGGATCCGTGATATGGAACTGCGCGAACAGATAACCGAAGTTTTACTGCCGAAAGAGACGGTCGTTGAAATGCGCGGAAGCAAGCGCATCGAATCGTCGCGGATGTTCTATCCGGGCTATGTTCTGGTAGAAATTGAATGCGACGACCGCGCCAGAATTCCCGATAATGTGTTTCACGCAATTAAATCCACGCCAAAAGTGACGGGCTTTCTCGGTGGGAAAAACCCGACCCCTTTGACACAAGAAGAAGTTGATCAGATCGTTCATAACATTGAAGTTGCGACGGAAAAACCGAAACCGAAATTCTCATATGAAAACGGCGAGGTTGTCCGTATCAAATCAGGGCCGTTTGCTAGTTTCACGGGTAAGGTTGAGGAAATAAACGAAGATAAGACGACTTTGAAGGTTTCAATTACAATTTTCGGACGGTCAACTCCATACGAACTGAATTTTCTTGACGTAGAAAAAGTTACGTTTGCAGAAGAAGAATAAAGCGATTTCGGATTTCGGATTGAAAGCAGTATCGCAAATCATTTGAGAAAGAAAAATTATAATGAGGACATTTTTGAATTGAAGTTTGGTTCAAAATCGTAAATCGAATATATGGCTAAAAAAATTACAGGCTACATTAAATTACAGATTCCCGCCGGAAAAGCGAATCCGGCACCGCCGATCGGTCCGGCACTCGGACAACACGGCGTCAATATTATGGAGTTTTGCAAGGCGTTCAACGCCAAAACGCAAAACGACGATCCGGATATGAAAGTTCCGGTTGTGATTACGGTCTATGCAGATCGTTCGTTCACGTTTGAAACGAAAACACCGCCGGCGGCCGATCTTTTGCGAAAAGCGTCGGGAATTCCGAAAGGTTCGGCAACATCGAATAAAACAAAAGTCGGAACAATTTCACGTGCGCAGATCGAAGAGATCGCGACGAAAAAAATGCCGGATTTGAACACGGCAAACATTGCCGCGGCGATGAAAACAATTGAAGGCACGGCGAAAAGTATGGGATTAACAATTGAGGGATGAGGGATGAGGGATGAGGGATGAAATTTTATTCTTCAACTAAATTCTGAAGCCTTGTGAGAAAGGGAGAAATGTCTGCGAATTAGTTCGCAAAATTAAAAACATTTCGTTTGAACCTTAAATAAAAATGGCTAAAAAAAGTAAAAAATACCGGGCAGCTCTGGAAAAAGTCGAGCTGCACAAAAAATACACGCTTGACGAAGGTTTGGCAAAAGTCAAAGAAATCGCTTTTGCTAAATTTGATGAAACGGTTGAATTGACAATGTGGCTCGGCGTTGATCCGCGTAAAGCCGATCAAATGGTTCGCGGAACGGTTGTTCTTCCGAATGGTTTGGGCGGAAAAGCAAAACGCGTGGTCGTTATTGCGCAGGGCGACAAAATCAAAGAGGCTGAAGAAGCCGGTGCAGATATGGTCGGCGGCGACGATATTGTCGATAAGATCAAAGGCGGCTGGCTTGATTTTGACGCACTTATTGCGACGCCTGATATGATGGGCAAAGTCGGTCAACTCGGCAAACTCCTCGGTCCTCGGGGTCTGATGCCAAATCC
Source organism: Acidobacteriota bacterium (assembly GCA_031362765.1). Taxonomy (GTDB): domain Bacteria; phylum Acidobacteriota; class Blastocatellia; order Pyrinomonadales; family Pyrinomonadaceae; genus JAFDVJ01. The sequence continues at coordinate 2,126 of JANLTD010000937.1, forward strand.
GAAAACAGGAACAGTGACGATGGACGTGCGCACGGCCATCCAGGAAACCAAAGCCGGTAAGGTTGAATACCGCGTTGATAAAACGGGCGTCATTCATTCACCGGTCGGTAAAGTTTCCTTTGACGGTGCGAAGCTCGCCGAAAATGCAAGAACTTTAATTAATGCCGTGATGAAGGCAAAACCAACGACCGCAAAGGGCCGTTATTTGAAAAAAATCAATCTCGCAGCAACGATGAGTCCGGGCGTTTTGCTCGATGAATTGGCATACGTTTAAGAAGTGAGGTGCGAAAAATAGAATTATGAAAACGAAAGAAAGAAAACAAAAAGATTTGAACGCCCTCACGGAGCAGTTGAGCAATTCGAAATCAGCGATGATCGTTAGTTTTAACAAATTAACTGTCAACAAAGATCAGGAATTTCGCCATCAATTGCGCGAAGTAGGTGCAAAATATCAGGTTGTCAAAAATACAATTGCCCGTCTTGCCGTCAAAGGCACGCCGTATGAAGGTGCCGGCGCACATTTCAAAGGTGTCACGGGAATTGTTTGGTCGGAAAACGATCCGGTCGTTTTATCGAAGACAGTTTCAACATTTATTAAAGCCAATGCCGACTTTTATACATTCAAAGCCGGCGTGGTTGACGGAAGAGTGGTTGATTTAGCGCAAGTTCAGGCAATCGCCGGCTTACCGTCGAAAGAAGTGCTTATTTCCCAATTGTTGTATGTTATCAATGCGCAGGCGCAACGTATCGTGACGGTCATCAATGCCGTTCCGCGCGACCTGGCGGTTGTCATAAAACAAATCGGAGAAGCTAAACCCGAAGTCGCGGCCGAGTTAAAAGCCGAGGAACCGCAGGTTGAAGAACTGAAAGCGGAAGAAACTCCGGCAGCAGAAGCGGAAGAAACTCCGGCAGCAGAAGTGGAAGAAACTCCGGCCGCAGAAGCGGAAGGAACTCCGGCCGCAGAAGCGGAAGAAACTCCGGCCGCAGAAGCGGAAGAAACTCCGGCCGCAGAAGCGGAAGAAACTCCGGCCGCAGAAGCGGAAGAAACTCCGGAACCGGTTGCTGAAACGGTTGAAACACTGCATGACGCGCCGGCGGTCGAAGAAAGCCCTGCTTTGGAAAGTTCGCCGGAGGCAGAATCGGCACCGGAAGCCGAAGCATCGGAAGAAAAACCGGAATAGTAAATTTTTTTTTAAGCCGTACTCAAGGAAAACGAGCGAAGCGATTTGTCAGGTCGTCTTTGCGGCTCGGACGCTTTTTTAAGGAGATGCACACTTTAAGAAATTGTCCCGTGGGTTCTAATCGGCTGACACTAAACAACGTAACGCTCGCAAACGGCGTTATAAAATTAATCAACAAGAGAACCCTATTTGGAGGAATATAAATAGTTATGGCAGTTACAAAAGACGATGTAGTCGAATATTTGAAAGGAATCACGCTGTTGGAGGCGTCGGAATTGGTCAAGGAATTGGAAGAAGTTTTCGGAGTTTCAGCCGCTTCGGGCGGTGGAATGATGATGGCGGCCCCGGCCGCAACTGATGCCGCTCCGGCCGAAGTTGAAAAAGACACCTTTGATGTTGTTTTGACCGCCGCCGGCGGCCAAAAGATCAACGTCATTAAAGTTGTGCGGGAAGTTGTTGCCGGTCTTGGCCTGAAAGAAGCCAAAGACATGGTTGACAGCGCACCGAAAGCGATCAAAGAAGGCGTTTCTGCGGCTGAAGCCGAAGAAATTAAAACTAAATTGACTGATGCCGGTGCGACCGTCGAAATAAAATAATTTTCGGTCAACCAAAATTTTGATGATCGCATCTATTTGAGCGGTCATTTGAAGTTAGGTACTTTAGTTGTTAAACTGGAAGGCAAGCGTTAAAAGTTTTATAGATTTAACGCTTGCCGACTTATTGGATTTGAAACTCAAAGTATTGAGTTTCTTGGGTTAAAAGAGAGATTATCTCGCGAAAATGGAGAGTTGGTGTCTTTTTCGGCACTCTCGAAAAATTTGATTTTAGC
>JANLTD010000941.1:0-3411 GCA_031362765.1 Acidobacteriota bacterium
TTTAGAGTATGCAATTATAAAAGCTTACAAAACCGGAAAAACCATTAATTACCGAATAATTTAAACATCTGCCGATCAAATAAATAGCAAAGAAAAACGGCTCGATTCCAATCTCTTTGCCGATACAAAAAAAGAAAAGGAAGTTGTCACGACGCAGAAAGATGCTGAAAAGGTCAAACCTATCAGAGATTTGATCGTTGAATTGGACAACGCCATCGGTAGTTTTGTTAAAAGCAAGATCTTCGGAAATATCAAGATCATTGAGCCGGAAGACGCGATAAAAACGCGTACCGATCTAATTAGCATTCTGCAGCTTAGCGAAAAGCTTTCAACGGAAGCAAAAAAAATGAAATAGTCGGTTTTTATGATCTAACGGAATAGCGCGGATTTGGAGGGAAGAAAGATGAAAGGCACAATTTGGGGTGTGTTTGGTTTTGTGGTTTTCGCTTACCCGATTTTTGCGCAGATCTCTCCGAATCCGGTTATTGAAACCGAGGTTCGGGACAATAATTCGATCAGAATGCGATCTTTGACAATCGAGCAGGCAAAAAGAGAGTCGAATAAAAAACCCGCACCGGCGCCCACCAAAGAAGAGATCATCAAATTTGCTGAAATCAAAGCAGACTTTGAAAGCATTCAGAAACTTCAAAGCCAAATTGTAAAGTCATATACCACGGGTAGGAAGATAAATTACGGAAAAATCAGCGATTCAGCCGCCGAACTTTCAAAAAAAGCGCGTCGGCTCGACACAAACCTTTTTGGCGCAGAGTCAGCTAACCCAAATAAAACTGAGAGTAAGAACGAGGTTCGGGAAAAAAGCGTCAGGGATTTGATAATCGTCCTGGACGAAGCGATCGGCAATTTTGTTAATGGTCCTATTTTTACAAATAATAAATTGATCGATACAAAGATGTCTGAAAGCTCCCAACGTGAGCTGCTGAAGATCATAAAATTGAGCGAAGCCCTCTCGAAAAAAGCAAAGAAACTTTTATAAGGAACGTGTCACAAAAAATTATAAAGATAGTTTAGCGGCGGTCTCGACGGCCAACCGACTAAACTTGACCAACGGCGGTCTGTGACCGCTTCTAAAAGATAAGGTAGTTTTTTTTAACCGGCACAACTTATTTTTACATATTCCTTAAGCACGAAAAAGACGAGCTTCTTTCATAAATGGCGAGGGCCAGTAAGGGAAATTCCGCCTAGTTCCTGACTTTTCAATCGCTAACTTTCAGACGTCTTTGGCGAATGTTGAACCATCAAGATCAGGATCGCTGCTGCCAACGCCGAACAGGAAAGATAAATGATCGGCGCGTAGAACGAATTTGTTTTGTTGTTCAAATAGCCGACGATATATGGCCCGACAAACCCGCCAAGATTGCCGACGGAATTGATCAAACCGATCGACGCGGCGGCGGCTGATTCGGTCAGAAATGCCGCCGGAATCGCCCAAAATCCGGGCAAATAAGCGTAAAGTCCGGCGCCCGCAAGGCAAAAGAACATAATTGCCGGAATGGCATTTTCGGCGGCAATCGCACTTAAGAATAAACCCGCACTGACCGCCAGAAGCGAAAAAGCCGTGTGCCAGCGGCGTTCCCGCGTACGGTCGGACGACCAGCCGACCGCGAGCATGGCAAGCAAACCCGCGCAGTACGGCAAAGCGGAAATCACCGAAACCTCCAAATTAGAATAATCTGATAGTCCTTTTAATATCGTCGGTAACCAGAAATTAAATCCATACGCACTTGTGACGGCACAAAAATATCCGGCGGCAAGCAGCAACACATTGCGATGACGAAAAGCTTCCCAGATGCTAAAATTGCGCTTCGATTTTTTGAATTCTTTTTCGCGTTCGAGCTCGGCGGAAATCCAAGCGCGCTCGTCTTCGGCGAGCCATTTCGCGTCCTTCGGCCGGTCGGTGAGATAGAAGATCGTGATGATGCCCAAAACAACTGCCGGAAAACCTTCGAGAATAAAAACCCAGCGCCAGCCGGCGAGGCCGAACCAATTGACACCAAGGATCCAACCGGAAAGCGGTCCGCCGAAGATGTTTGAAACCGGAATCGCCGCCATAAACATCGCAACCGCTTTGGCCCGGTCCTGATAGCGAAACCAATGGCTGAGATAAACGATCACGCCCGGAAAGAATCCCGCCTCAGCCGCGCCGAGTAAAAATCTGGCAACGTAAAAATGCGTCGAATTTTGAATAAAACCCATCAAGGTCGCGATGATTCCCCACGAAATAATAATTCGGGCGAGCCATTTTCGCGCACTCCAGGTCTCGACCAGAAGCGTTCCGGGAATCTCAAAAAGAAAGTAGCCGATGAAAAAGATACCGGCGCCGAAACCGATCATTTCAGGGTTGAAGCCCAATTCTCCGGTCATTTCGAGCTTGGCAAAGCCGAGATTGACGCGGTCAATAAACGCGACGATAAAAAGACAGATCAAAAACGGCATCAACCGCCGCGTAATCCGGCTTCTGGTGCGAACGGCCAAATCATTTGTAGTTTCCATAGCTTAAAATGTCCAACGCGCCAACAGGTTTGTTGAATCCGCGAACATTTGATATGCCGCGATAAACACGTACGGTTTTGTCGAAAATTGAATGCTCAGTAAAAATCGACAAACTAAAGTTTATCGGACCTTTCGATTGTTTTCGTTAGGCGAAAATCTCCGTTTAACCGAATATCGCGCGACGAACTGCCGACAAGAATTTTGAATTCGCCTTTTTCCGCGATCCAACTCTGCTTGGCGGGATCATAAAACGCAAACGCATTTTGATCCAGTTCGATCGAAACTATTCTTTTCTCGCCCGCTTTCAGGAAAACTTTTTGAAAGCCTTTGAGTTCTTTGAGCGGTCTCGGCAGACTCGATTGCACGTCCTCGACATAAATTTGCGCGACTTCGGCCGCGTCCGTCTTGCCCGTGTTTTCTACCTCAAACCGAACCGTTAAACCGGCGTCTTTGCCGCGCATTAATTTAAGCGCGGAATACTTGAAATTTGTGTAAGAAAGCCCGTGTCCGAAAGGGAAAAGCGGCGCAATATTCTTTGTATCAAACCAGCGGTAACCGACCAGAATTCCTTCCGTGTAGGCGACCGATTTGCCGTCGCCCGGATAACGCCCGAAAGCGGGCGAATCTTCCCATCGCCGCAGAAACGTTGCGGGAAGTTTGCCCGACGGCGATATTTTTCCAAACAAAACATCGGCAATCGCGTTGCCGCCTTCCTGACCGTAATAAAATGCCTGAAGAACTGCCGGGACGCTGCCGATCCATTTATCCATCAAAACCGGTGCCCCCGAAGTCATCACGACGATCGTCTTCGGATTTGCCTTAACGACCGCATCGATCAATTCTTCCTGTTCTTCCGGCAAATTCAGGTCGGTGCGGTCGCGCGCTTCGACCTCGACCGCA
>JANLTD010000951.1:0-7291 GCA_031362765.1 Acidobacteriota bacterium
CGCCAAGCTCAATAGCCGATTTCAGTTGCATGGACTTCGATAATCCGATGCCGGGGATGCTTTGCAGATCAGCCAAACCCAGTCGCGCAATCCCCAATAATCCGCCGTTTTCTCCATATAACTGTTGAGCGATCTCTGCCGAATCGCCGTCCGAGCGCGGAAGAAGCGCAAAACTTTTGACGTTTCGTTTACGCAAAAACCTTGTTGCCGTCCCCGAAACATTAGCCACGCTTGCCGTTTTGTAGTCGGACTTTTCGCCAACCCCGATCAATAACAGGAGCGACGCTTTGCCTTTGCCCTTTGCCGAAAAACGAATCAAGGCGGTTTCACCGACATCGCCCTTAAATTCTTCGTTTTTGATAACCGACGAAATAATTCCGCCTGTTAATTTGTCCAAATCTTTCAGAATGTCACTTGATGCCTTCTCATCTTTGAAGACCGCAACCGCCAAAGCATCAACATTGGCTTCCTGAAAATTCGCCGTAATTGCCTGAGTTTTCATACTTTTCCTCGAAATAAAAATTTATTATACCTGCAAAACTTCTTTCAATCTATAACTTATCTTAGCTTTTCTTTCAACTGCTGACGTGTTTCTTTTTCGATTGTCCGTTTCATTTCGGTTTCTCGTTTGTCATACAATTTTTTCCCCTTGGCGACCCCGATTTCTACCTTTATTCGTCTGTTCTTCCAATAAATTCGGGTTACAACCAACGTCATTCCCTTGATCGTCGTTTCTTTTTCAAGCTTCGTGATCTCGCGCCGATGAAGCAAGAGCTTTCTCGATCTGAGCGGTTCGTGATTTTCACGATTACCGTGCGAATAAGGCGAAACGTGAGCGTTCAAAACCCATACTTCGCCTTCGCGAACCGAAACATATGATTCTTTTAATTGAATCCGTCCGAGCATCACGCTCTTGACCTCTGTTCCTTTCAGCGCGATTCCGGCTTCATACTTATCCAAAATATGATACTCGTGGTATGCGTGCCGGTTATTGATAATTTCCTTATCTTCTGACATAAAATTATATTTTGCCTGTCAATTTTAATTCTATCAAGCCAAACTGCTTTAAATCATTTGACAAGTGACGTTAGAGTCGTGAAAATTAGGATACTGGTGGGAGATCGTCTAATGGTAGGACTGCAGAATCTGGATCTGCCTATCGGGGTTCGAATCCCTGTCTCCCAGTATTTTCTTATGAACGAATGGCATGAAACTGAAATTCGAGTTCGCTATGCCGAAACCGATAAAATGGGGATCGTTCACCATTCAAATTACCTTGTCTGGTTTGAATTCGGCCGAAGCGAATTCTGTCGAACGCGCGGTTTTTCCTATAGGGAAATGGAGGAAAAAGATAACGCACTGTTAGTTGTCGCCGAAGCGTATTGCCGATACAAATCGCCCGCCTATTACGAGGATGTTTTAATTCTCCGCACAAAAATTGAAGAGATCCGCAGCCGCAGTATTCGTTTTCTTTACGAGATCATCCGCCCCGAAGATAACACGCTGCTGGCGACCGGGGAAACACTTCATCTCGTCACTGATGAAAACCATAAGGTTCGCACATTGCCCGAAAGTTACAAAGCGAAACTCTTGCAATCGTTCGAAGACCCGAACATTTTCCCTGAAAATGAAGCCCCGCATTAATTTTATTTTCTTTTGACGATAACTAAAGTAATGTCATCGCCGGCCGGAGCGGTTTGTGTGAAGGTCGAAAGCGCAGATTCAACCTTATCTCGCAAGCCCGAAGCCGATGAAGACAAATATTTTTTGACAACTTGAGTGAGCCTTTCCATTCCGAATTCTTCGCCTTTTAAGTTGGCACCTTCCGAAACGCCGTCGGAATAGATCAACAAAGCCTCGCCGGATTCAAGTTTTGTCTCGCCGATCTCATATTCTGCAAGCGGCATTATTCCGAGCGGAAACCCGCCTGAATCGAGTTGTTCAACCTCGCCGGAAACGCGGCCGATCAGCGGCGGATTATGTCCGGCATTAATATATCTTAAAGTTCCGTCAGCCGGATCTAATTCTGCAGCAAATAGTGTGACAAAACGATTTGTCGGTGTATTTTCCGATAAATATTGGTTGACTGACGTGACGATCTCCATTAAAGATCGGCGCGCGGCAACCTGCCCGTGAATGGCGGCGTGAAGCGATGACATCAAAAGCGCAGCAGCTGTTCCTTTACCCGAAACATCGCCGAGAGCGATCAGCATTTTGCCATCGTGGCGCGAGATAAAATCGTAATAATCTCCACCGATCTCATAACACGAAAAAGAAATGCCCTGGAATTCATAACCATCCACCAATGGAGGTGCGGACGGTTGAAAACTCTGCTGAATTTCAGTCGCCAATTCGAGTTCGCGCTCCATACGCTCGCGTTGAAACCGTTCTTCCAAAAGTCTCGCGTTTTCAACACGAATCGAAGCGACTGACGCGAGCGTCGTCAAAATGTTCAAGTGTTCTTCTGAAAAGGTAGTTTCAGTGGTCGGGGAATCTGCATACACAAGCCCGAAAACCTCGTTTGTATTAACACTTAAAGGCACTGCCAGGACCGAACGAATGCCAAGTAATGCCATTGTTTGGCTGGCATACCGCGGGTCGTGCTGGGCGTCGGCCGTCAACACGGATTTACCGTTTTTCAAAACCTCGTCCATGACAGTCCGGCTGATGCGAACTTCGTCGATCATTTCACTGCTGCCGCGAACCCGCGCAACTGAGATCTTCATTCCGCCTTCGGTATTCTCGTCGCGCAGCATAATTACGCACCGTTCCGCAGGAACAGCTTCAAAAACAAGCGATGCGACCTGGTTCAAGGTTTCGTCCAGCCCGCTTGACGACAGCAACGCAATACCAACCTTGCTAATTAAACCCAAAAGTTCATTCCGCGTCGTAAATTGTGAATCAAGAAACTCTGCCGTCGGATTTTTTTGCGGCGAAAGTGCGATGGTTTTCGACGGGTCGAGTGCTTCAGTGTGATCGGCGATCAACGTTGCGTTTTTGCTGAGACGCAAACGCTCGTCTTCAAAAACAATGACTGTTTCGCCAATCTGGATTTCGCCGCCATTTAACAACGGAAGCGGCAGTGAGACAACCGTGCCGTTGTAGCGTGTCCCGTTTGCCGAGCCCAGATCCTGAAGCCAATACGCATCTCCTTCTTTCCGAATTTCTGCGTGCAGCCGCGACGCAAATGCATCCGGAATACAGATATCACTTCGCGCGGAACGCCCGATGGTCGTACGCAGGCGAGTTAAGAAAAACTTCTCTGTTTTATAATCGGAATTCCTGACAATTAATTGCGGCATATTCATTAAATTATAGCAATTGACGAGGTCGCTAGTCTCTTTTTTTAGTTTTTGAAAGAAATTGACATATTAGCAAAGAATTTCTCACCAATCTGCTTATTTTTCAGTATCTTGATTGAAAATCATCGGGTTACCCTTGAATTAGACCAAAAACCAAAGACCAAAGACCTCATCAGATACGAATTATATAAAAATTACTCGTTAACTTCTTTTGATATTCGTTGTTTTCCATAAATGACGACCGTTCCGCCGATCAAATCATGTAAAGCACGGCCTTTTTGATTCAAAGCCGAAAAAAGAAAACCTAGCCCGCCAGTGATCGCGGTCAGTAAGTAACCGATCGTATGGCGCAATAAAAGCTGCCCAAACGTTGCCGGAGTCCCGTCTTTTCTGACAATTCTTATTCCCGTCAGCATTTTCCCGATACTTTGCCCGCTAAACATCGGAAAAATTACAAAATTTGTGATGGCCAGCAAAAACATTATCAGCCAACCCGTGTTGCTGAGTTCGCTGTTTAATAATTTCATACCATCGACGCCGTAAAACCTACCAAGCAAAAGACTGGCGACGGGTATGCAGACAAGCAGGATGTAATCAATCAAAAAAGAACCACACCGTAACAAAAAGGGCGCTCTCAGACGTTCTGGGTCAAAATCAACAACTATATGTCCGGGCTTGGTTGTTTTAACTGCGATATATTTTTCAGCTTTTGCACTCATATTTTACTTTTTGATCACTATCCAATGACTAGCCAACGGTGAAATGAAGGGTTGTATCGCCTAGTCTGATTTTGTCGCCGCTGACCAAATTATGGGGCTGATGCGGCAATAAACGAATCGAATCGCTGACCGCCGGAATAAGCGTTGTACCATTTGATGAGCCCAGATCTTCGACCAAAAAGTTATTACCGTCGCGCCAGATCCGTGCGTGACGACGCGAGATCTTTGTTTGCGGATCGTATTTCGAGAGATCAACCTCCGGAAAAATATTCGACATCGGATCGCGTCGGCCGAGAAGGTTTTCGGTTTTTTCCAATTTATAGCTTGAAGGTTCGGGTTCGTCGGTGCCGACAATGACAAGTTTTGCGACCAACGGCTGGACGGCAATCGAAGGTTGCGAGAATCCTTGTTGGGCAATTGGTTGTTGAGCTCCGCAAAAGGCGCAAAAAACGTCTGTCGCAACAATCTGTCTGCCGCAAAAGCCGCAGAAAACCGACTGTTCTGAAAAAGCCGGCGATGAAGGTGCCGATTTTACTCCGTAAGTCACTTTGCCCGATTGCAGATTATTTAGGTGTTCCTTCAATTCGTCACGCATTTGGGCTGCCGAGGCAAAACGCATGTCGGCATTATATTCGACCGAACGCAGCAAGATACGTTCGATCTGATCCGATAGCTGCGAATTTATCTGACGCGGGCGCGGATTTTTTTGAAAATCAAAAATCAAAAGCGGATTGCTTTGCGGATCGGCGCCCGTTAAAAGATGAAACATCGTCGAACCCAAACTGTAAATATCTGAGCGCGGTTCGACATTTCCGCTAAATAGTTCGGGCGGCGCATAGCCCATCGTACCGACCGCCGTGACGCCTTTTTCTTCTTTATTAACCCATCTCGCGATCCCGAAATCAATCAGCATTACGCGCCCGGAATTTCCGTCAATCATCACATTGGCCGGTTTCAGATCGCGATAAACGATCGAAGGCTCGTGATTATGCAGATATTCAAGTACATCGGCAATTTGAATTGCCCATTCGGTGATGCTCTTTTCGTCAATTCGTCCTTCCGGAGCGGCACGAAGTCTTCCTGATAGATCGCCGCCCGAAATATATTTCATTACGAGATAAAACCGGGCTTCTTTTTCATCAAAGAAATAGTCGTAAATTGTCGGAATCGCCGGATGGTCAAGCGATGTCAAAAGCATTGATTCGCGCTTAAAATCACTGATTGCTTTATCCTGCTGCTCAGATTCGATGTAGGATTGAACCATTTCCTTGACAGCGCGAAGGACGCCGCCGAGATTGCGGTCATTAGCAAGATAAACGGCACCCATTCCGCCGCCGCCTATTTTCCGGACGATCTCATACCGAGCGTTAAGCACAACTCCTTCTTCAAGAGGTTTCAGTTTTGCAGATTTGCGGCCATCAGTATCGGCATTTCCAATATTCGGGGTCGTCAACGGGCGATTTTCCGCGGAAACCTGATCTAAAACCGGTGATTCGTCAACCTTTGGTGAATCAGGAGATTTTTCTTCAATCGGCAATCCTTGTGATTCAGGAACTGCTTCATTTTGAATTTTCTGATCCGGGTCGAAGCTTTTTTGGACATCCTGATTTTCCAAAAGAATCGGTAAATCCGGCATCATAATCGGCGGCTCAGATATTTCGGGCGACGGCTGATTTTCAATGACCGAATTATTTATCGGTTCAAATGAAATTACCTCAATTGGCGGTAATTCGATCGGCTCAAGGTTTGTTTCAACTGGCAGATCCGATTCAGCCAATCGCGGCTCTTCAACCAAAATATTTTCCGGTTGAGATGAAATCGGGTGCGAAATATCGGCACTTAAACCTTGAGAAACAACATTTTCGGGGATCGGCCCCGAATCAAAAACATTATCCTCAATTGTTATTTGTAATTCTTCCGAAACATTTTCTAAAACATTTTCGCCAACCAACGCTTCGATTATCGGTTCGGATGATACCGTTTCTTCCGCAATCGGACCCGAAATAACCGGTTCAATGGCTTCTGGATGGGAAATTTTAATTTCTGATCCAATCGGTTCAATTCGACTCTTATCCAAGGATGATTGCGGTTCGGCAAAAACATTGGAATTTACATTTTCTTCGATGCTTTCGATAGGATAGTTGTCCTTAATTTCAGCAAATTCGGGTTTATTTTCAATAAGATCCGGTTGCGGTGCGATGATCGGCTCGGCAATTTTGAGGCTTAGATCGTGATCTTGAATTATTGCCGGAGCCATTTGCGCGATCTCAGATTTATCGGTTTCTGTAACTTCTTCAATTGGAACAAACGCCGGCAATTCTTCTGCTTTTGGCGCTTCGACGTCTTCAATTTCTACCGGCGCAACCTTCGCAACAGGCATTTGAGCAGCCTCATAAACCTCCGGAATTGGTAAAGGAACTCCTTGGCTTTGATCCAAAAAATCTGCCGGAATTTCAACCGAATCTGTTCGCATATTCCAGTTTTCAGAAGTATCTCCGGACGCAAAACTGACCGGCTTGGCAATATTTTCTGAAGGTCTGATCTGATCCGCGCTGACCGGCAAAGATTCTTGTGGTTTTTCGATGATCGGCGGTTCGGGTTTATTTTTTTCCGTTAAGACACCTGAAGTCTCTTGATTTATGATCGGCGACGGCGTCTCAGCAATAGCTTCAGACATCGAACTATCATTAACCGCGACGACCGGCTTCAGTGTAATTCCACAAAACGGACAAAAGACATCTTCTTTCGCGACTTGTTCGCCGCATTCATGACAATAAGACATTTTTTTTAATTAATTACTAAACTAAAGTTTGATTAAATCTAAACTAATTACCAACATTAAAACGTAAAAAAGTTTTTCCGACGATAATTTCATCACCGTCCTTCAAAATATTTGAATTACCCGGAATCAGGCGTCTTCCACGATTAATGTATGTTCCATTGGTCGAGCCCAAATCCTCGATCGAAAATTTTCCGTTCTGGTGAATAATTCGCGCGTGCCGTCTGGAAACTTTTGCTTCCGGGTCGTGCGCATCCAAATCAATATCAGGAAAAATTCCGTTGTCGGCATCCCAACGACCGATATAAGATTCTTCGGCAGTTAATGTAAATTTTTTACCAACCGAAGTTCCCCGTTCAATTATCAGCATTGAATGTGCACCATCAATTTTTTTCTCGGCATTTTCGACAACCGATGTTGGTTGGACCTGTTCAATGATCGGCTCAATGCCGATTGAAGTAACACTTGCCGATTGAAAAGACGGTACGGAG
>JANLTD010000986.1:0-8535 GCA_031362765.1 Acidobacteriota bacterium
TTTAGACTTCACATACACAACCAACAATTGTGCAAAAACATTTTAGGAGAATATTTATGAAATCAACAATTTATGGAATCGCACTTATACTGGCTTCGTTTGGAGCATTTTCAATGGTGATCTTTCACCATACAGGCAAAACCTTGGCTAAAACGGCTGCGCCGTTGCCGCATTCAGACGAAATTTCGGGCGAATGGGATGCCCGCTTAGAAGCCTTCGGGACAATTACGGATGTCAAAATGACTTTAGACCTCGACGAGCACAAAATAACCGGCACGGCAGAATCGGGACACACCGGTGCGGGCACGATCAGCGAAGGTCTTTGGGAAGATACCAAACTAAGCTTTATCGTCAATTTTGCGAAACACGAATCGGTTTCCTTCAAAGCCGAGTTGAAAGACGGCAAACTCGTCGGCGAATACGCGACCGAAGGACGAGTCAGCAAGTGGGAAGCAACCAGGAAAATTAGCGCGACCAACAAAACCGATGTTTCAAAAAACACGGCAAATTCAGACGCGATTTCGGGCGAATGGAACGCATCATTAACTGCGAACGACACCAACGCTCCGCTGACGTTAAAATTGAGACTCGACGGCGGAAAAGTGAGCGGAACATTTGAATCCGCACATTTGGGCACAGGAACGGTCGAGGGCGGAACCCTGGTTGATAACAAAATCAGTTTAACTCTAAAAACTGCTCAGGCGACCATTACATTTAACGGTGTCTTAAAAGACGGCAAACTCGCCGGAGAATTCAGCGCCGGTAAAATGAACGGAAAATGGGAAGCCGAAAAGAAGTAGAGATCTGCTGCTTCTAAAAACTTCAATGCGAACAAATTTTTCGCGTGTTAAATCAAAAATCAGCGATTTAGCTGTCAGCTAAAAGCTGTTAACTGACAGCTAAATTTGGACAAAATAGCCGCCTTTCGATGCAAAATATCAAAAACGGGCGGCAGATTGATTTTATCTGACGCGCGTAGAACCAATTTAACATTTGATTTAGTGCCCGGGATCAAAAAGAGTGCTGTTTTGACTTTTTCAAACAAGCGAATTGCGAAACGCGCCCGGTGTGATGCCGACATGGCGTTTGAAAACCCGCGTAAAATGGCTCTGATCGGCAAAACCGGCTGAATAAGCGATCTCGACCAGCGGAATCTCTTTGTCAAAAAGCAGTTTTGAAGCGTGGGCGATGCGTAGTTTCTGAGCATATTCGCCCATCGTTTCGTGATAAAACTTTCGGAAAACCGCCGCTAAATGCACGGGATGAACATTTGCTTCCGTCGCGAGTTCTTCGGTTGTCAGGTTTTCGGTAAATTCTTCGTTCAATTTTTCGATGACGCGCAAAAGCCATTTCGGCGGTTGTTTTTCGCCGAAACCCTGTTTGCGAACCGAATGCGCAAGCATTTCGAGCGTGATGCCTTCCGCCACTAGATCCGAACAAAATTGCCAGTTCTTAAATTCGTGATAGAGTCGGCAGCCGAGCCACACCAGCGAACTGTTTCTGGCATAAAAATCTTCGGGCAGGCTGGCGAATTGTTTGCTCTTCTCGATGGACGCGGGGTGCATTTCAATCATAAAAAATCTGCCGCCTTTTCGTCCGATCTCATCTTTGTGCGTCATTTCCGGCCGATGCCACGAAATTGTCATCGGACTTGATTCAACGATTTTTCCTCCACAGTTTTCCCGATAACTTCCATCAAGCAGAATCTGAAAATGCCCTAATTCGTGTGAATGTTTCGGCACGTTAATTTCCTTTGTATGAACAACTTCGGTCAGCGTTAACGCAGTAATTCTCCGTTTGTTCGGAACTTGTCCATAGAATTCGCCGGCTTTGAGATTATTTGACATATTTGTTTAGACGCTGAATGTTGTGAATTTCTTTCAAAATCTTTTACGCAAGGTTTTTTGAGAAAGTTCAAGAGACCTTTGATTTGTTCAATACAAAGAGATTTTCATTGGATATAATTCAAAAGGCTCTTAAATCCAAAAAGGAAAATGTACAAAAAAATGAAATACATATTTTTTATCACTATTATTTGTTTAGGTTTGGCAAACTACGCTCAAGCGCAACAAAAACCGACTCCGATTTATTATTTCAATCCGCATTGGTCGTCCGATGGCAAACGAATCGTTTTTGAGTCAACCAAAGACGGTAAATCAGCCATTTACACAATTTATGCCGATGGCTCAAATCTTCGCAAGCTAACTAGCAGCCAAGTTACGGATGGACAGCCGCGTTGGTCGCGGGATGGAAAAATGATTGTTTTTTATTCCGAGAGAGACGGACATTTGCAGTTATATGTGATGAATGCGGACGGTTCAAATCAACGCAAACTGACCAATGAACCCGATATGGATTATCTCCCCGATTTTTCGCCGAAAGGAGATTTTATCGTTTTCCAATCTCGCAAAGAACAGCCTGGAATTGCCCACGACATTTACATAATTGGTGTCGATGGAACAAATAGGACTCGTTTAACCGATGAGAAAAACGGTTACACCAGCCCCAAATGGTCGCCCGACGGGAAGCAAATTCTTTTTGAGCGAGCTATTGTAACCAAAAAATATTATCGGGAATTATCGAGAGAAGAAATGAGGCAAATGAAAAATTCGACCGAGATTTTTGTGATGGATAAAGACGGCGCGAATCTGAAAAATCTGACCAATAACGAGGTCGAAGATTCTACACCGCAATGGTCTAAAAACGGAAAAACCATTTACTTTATGTCAAAACGCGACGGCTCGCCCAATGTTTATGCGATGAACGCAGACGGAACAAAGGTTCGCAAAGTTGCCGACGGAAAAATTGTGACAAATCCATTCATTTCTCCGGATGAAAAGTCTTTTGCCTACACCAAAGAAGTAGAAGGAAAATGGGGACTTTACATTTACGAAATCAAAAGCGGGAAGGAACGGCTCTTGATTGGCGGATAACGAGAAAAGAATGAAAGAACTGATTAGCCTTTTAGTTTTAATTATCATCAGTGCAGTTGGCGTTTTTGCTCAGTCAAACAACGCAATTTTTTATCAATCGTTAGCGTGGTCGCCGGATGGTAAGTTTTTGAGTTATACCGCGATGAGCGACTACGACGAGAAAACCGACCAATACCACACCGATATTTTTATTGCCAAATTAGCCGACTCAAAACGGCAAAACATTTCGGGCAATGCGAAACACGCTTTTTCATCAACTTGGACAAAAGACGGCAAACGAATTGCTTTTAGCGCAGTTGCCGAAAATGGTAAAGATTCTGATATTTTTACAGTCAATAAGGACGGGTCGGATTTAATTCAACTGACCAAAAATGCAGGACAAAACGCCACACCATCTTTTTCGCCCGATGGTAAAAAAATCGCTTTTATGTCTAAATGTACCGGCGAAAAATATCAGATTTTTGTGATGGATTTGGATGGCTCAAATATCAAAAAATTAACTAACGATTCAGCCGTTTCATTTTGCAATCCGATTTGGTCGGCGGACGGCAAAAAAATTGTCTATTACTCGGACAAAGAGGATAAAAAAGACCAGATTTGGTTGATTAACACGGACGGTTCACAACAAACCAGATTAACCGATGGCAGCGGGCATAACATTTTTCCTTCATTTTCATTCGACGGGATACGAATAATTTTCAGCCGCCGCGATGAGCGTGAAGCTGATAAATCTTATGTTGACGCGAGTTATTTGTTTGTAATGAATTCAGATGGTTCAAATCTTATGCAACTTTCAAAAATCAACAGTTTTTTCGCTCGATTTTCGCCCGATGGTAAAAAAATTGCTTTTATTTCGGGCAAATTTCCAAGCAATAACGTTTTTGTAGCCAATGCGGACGGTTCAAACATTAAAAAGATTTTGTAAGCAAGTCAGGGAGAAATAAGATGAAAGAATTCAATCAAATCATTACGTTATTTTTAGTTCTAATAAATTTAGGCTTCTTTAATTTATCAATCAGAGCGCAGTCAAAAACACCGACAACTTTTGAAAATCCCAGATTGGTCAAAAAATATCAACAATCAATTTTGCCCGAAATATTGGCTTCCCAACTTTATTATCTGGCTTCGGATTTTTTTGAAGGCCGGGGTACGGGCGCACGCGGGCAACGCATGGCGGCGCAATATTTGGCTTCGCAATATCGGCAAATGGGGCTCACGCCAAAAGGAAATGTTAAAACCAATTCGCTGTCTCCGTCTGATTATTTACAACCGTTTTCGCTTTATCGCGTGACGCCGAAAGAAACGCGTTTGGAAGTAATTGCCAACGGAAATAAAGTTTCGGAAAGCATTTTTTCCGGCGAAAAGCACGATGATCTGTCGTTTTATTCGGGTGGCGGCGCGATAGCTACGAGCGGCGGAGTTGTCTTTGTCGGCTACGGAATTGCTGATGATGCGCTCGGCTTTAACGATTTCGCAGCACTGGTCGAAAAAGGGATCTCGATTGAAGGAAAATGGATAGTAATGCTTGCCGATGAGCCTTTGGCCGACGCATCAACGAGTTTGTTACCAACCGAAAACCACAAAATTTCCCGCTGGTCAACGGGTTTTACCGATAAAAGAATTCCGCGTTGGAAAGCCGGCCGCCCGAATGGAATTCTTGTTGTCAGCGATTTGAGTCCGCGCAATAAAACGGCGTTTGCAGACGCGGCGGCGGCGGCGGCTTTGAACACCCGGCAAGTTGGAACTTTATCGTTTTATGAGCCTTCCGAAATCCCGCCGATCTTTAAGATCTCCGCTAAATTTGCCAATCAAATTCTGGCTTCTTCGGGGCAAAAGATTGAAGACATTAAACAGCAAATTGACAAAAATCTCAGGCCGAATGTCTTTGAAATCAAAGATGTCGCCATCAATTCAAAAGTAGAACAAAGCCCGAAATTAGAGACGGAAAACGTCTTGGCTTTGATCGAAGGCGCGGACCCGAAATTAAAAGACGAAGTTATTGTAATTTCAGCGCATTATGATCATCTCGGCACCAATCCATTACTCAAAGGCGACCAAATTTTCAACGGTGCGGCCGATGACGGATCAGGCACGGTCGCGACACTCGCGCTTGCCCAAGGGTTTATGAACGCCAAACGCGACGGCTTCGCACCGCGCCGTTCGATTTTATTCGCCAATTTTACGGGCGAAGAAACAGGTCATTTGGGTTCATTTTACTATACTAACGTTAATCCGCGAATACCTTTGGAAAAGACGGTCGCTAATATCAATATGGACGGCGTCGCAGGAATAGATATGAAAAATCCGACCGGCAGTCTTGATTACATTTACATCACCGGCGCAAAGGATCTTTCCGAAGAACTGATCGATATCAACCGGCAAATAACGAAGCTGACCGGCACGACGATTAAGCTGACCGACGGCGCAGCTTTTGGTTTCAGTTCCGATGACCGGGATTTTCGCGACCAGCTTATTCCATACATCTATTACTCAACCGGATTCACCGAACATTATCACACGGTTGGAGATGAGCCGGAAACAATTGATTACGAGCATTTTGCGCGAGTCGTCCAACTAATTTTTGCCAATGCCTGGCAGGTCGTCAATCAGCCGACGCGGATTTCGAGCGTTGACCGAAGTAAGCTGACGATCGCGGGCTATGTTTGCACTCCGTGTGGTTTAGAGTGTGATTTTGAAGTTAAGCAAAAACCTTTTGACAAACCGGGAATTTGCCCGATTTGCGGAATGAATTTGGTTCCTAATTATCTCAAAAAGAAATAGTTTTCAAATAGATCAAACCTTTCACGAATGACCAAAATCACAAAATAATTTGCATATATTTTCTTATTGCATCGCTTTGGATTATCTTAGTTTTTTCAACTATAATTTAATTAACCCCCAAAAGCGATTAAATAAAGCGATGCAAACACTTTCTATTCCTGAAAAGTTGCCGGTAAAACACGTTTCGATCAATGAAGGCGAGCATCTGATCGGTGAATTCATCGGCGATGCGTTGGGCGCGACACTGATTGTCTTTGGAAGTGTTCACGGTAACGAAACGGGCGGCGCGCTCGCTTTGCAAAAAGTGGCGAAAATTTTGCCGGAGTTTGCTTCAAAACTGCACGGACGTGTATTTTTGCTTGCCGGAAACACGCGGGCGATTGCCAAAGGAATTCGCTTTATTGATTCAGATCTGAATCGTCATTGGACGGCGGAAAATATCAAACATAATGGTTCTAATTCGCACATTACGACAAAACGCGCGGAAGACCACGAGCAAACCGAACTTTTGGCGATTCTCGAAAACATTTTGAAAACCGCGAAATCGGAAGTCTATGCGATGGATCTGCATTCGACATCCGCTGACGGCGTGCCGTTTGCAACGGTCGGCGATACGCTTCGCAACCGTGATTTCGCGCAAAAATTCCCGATCACGATCCTGCTCGGCATCGAAGAACAGCTCGACGGCACGATTCTTGAATATCTTAACAACACGGGCGCGATCACGCTCGGCTACGAAGGCGGACAACATTTTGCCGAACAAACGATGAAAAACCACGAAGCGCTCTGTTGGCTCGCACTGGTCAATGCGGGGATTCTGCGGCGCGAAGATTTCCCTGATTTTGAAAAACACGTCGAAGTTTTGAAAACCGTTACCGGCAAGCCGCGGATCGTCGAGATTCGCTATCGGCACGCAATAACGGAAGCCGACGATTTCAAAATGGAACTCGGGTTTGAGAATTTTCAACCGGTTAAAAAAGGCGAGCTTTTGGCTGAGCAGAAAAGCGGCGCGGTTCGCGCCGGCGAATCGGGTTTGATTTTGATGCCGCTTTATCAAAAACTCGGCGAAGACGGATTTTTCCTCGGCCGGGAGGTCGCGCCGTTTTGGTTGAAACTTTCGGGATTTTTGCGAAGGTTGAATATTGCCAAACTGATGCGCCTCTTGCCCGGCGTGCAAAAATCGCCGCTTGATGATGAATCGCTCGAGATCAACACCCGCGTGGCGCGGCTTTTTCCGTTGCAGATCTTTCACCTTTTAGGCTTTCGCAAACGCCGCTGGCTGGGTGACAAATTAGTCGTCAGCCGACGCAAATTCGATACGAAAAGTCCTTTTATGCAATAAATAAACGAGGCAAAATAATGAAAACAATTGTTGACGTCACACTTTTGTTAATTGCTTTGGGCATTTATTCTTACTCTCAAAATATTAAAATAGATAGTAAGCAATTCTCAGTTTGACAATTTCAAAAACAGGTGTTCAGGAAACAAAAGTAAATTTTGGAAGAAATCCTTTTTACCTTGAATATTTCTTGAGGAGTTTTTAGACATTTGGCGCAAAATGATGACCAAAAAGCTAAATTTAGCTCCAAGAACTCTACAAAATTGCTAATTTTTCAAAAAAATTTTCCAAACTGATAATTATTGCCTTTTTATGAATCGAATCACATAATTTTAGGGGACAATGAGCTTATTGGTGACAGGAGAAAAAAAATGAGAACTCTAACTTTAACAATCGCAATAATTTTAACCATCAGCAACGGTTTTGCCATTGCCCAAACTGAGCCACAGACGCTTCAACTTAATCAGTCGATTGAACGCAAACTCGCGGACGGGCAAACGCATACCTATCAAATCGCACTTAAAGCAGGCGAGTTTATGCAAGTCCAAGCTGAGCAAAAAGGGATTGATATTGGGTTGAGCATTCATTCGGCGGATGGGACAAAACTAGCGGAAATGGCCAGTCCCAATGGAACTTACGGGTTTGAAACAATTTCATTGATCGCAAAAACAGCAGGAGTTTATCGAGTCTTAGTTAAAAATAATGAACAAGATTCGGACGACAGTAGTTACTCAATTATTTTGAAACAAAAACGAAAATCAACTATTCAAGATATTGAGAGAATCAAAGCGGAAAGTTTATTTATTGACGGGAGAATTTTATCGAAACAAGAAAAATATGGTGAAGCTGAAACAACATTTTCCCAACTGATACCAATAATTAAAGAGCTAGGCGATAAGTATTTTGAGGCAATGACCTTACGATATTTGAGCCAACAACAACATAAATTAGAGAAATATCAGGATTCGATAAAGACTAGACTAAGAGAATTGGAAGTATGGCAGGTTTTGAAGGATAAAGATGCTGAATTCTCTCAACTTTGGGAATTAGGCGATGATTTTCTGAAATTAAATGATTTTGCTAACTCATTAAAGTATTACGAGGAAGCCAAAAAAGTTCTTAAAGAGTCGGAATATGATGAAGAAACTCTTTCGGAATTAGATAAAGTCATCGAAAAAACTCAAACTTCATTTCAAGAATACCAAGTAGATGAGGAAAATCGTGAAAGACGCTTAAAGAGCGCCAATCTTCCGTTTCCGAATATTTCAGCCGGACATTACGGAGCAATTTTGTCCGTTGCTTATAGCCCCGACGGAAAAATTGCCGCGACCGGAAGCGTTGACGATTCGGTAATTTTATGGGATTCCGCTACCGGAAAAGAACTGAGGAAATTATCAGGGCATACCGACGATGTAACTGCGGTTGCTTTCAGCCCTGACGGAAGAACCGTAGCCTCCGGGAGTATGGATAAAACCGTTAAAG
>JANLTD010001039.1:0-1810 GCA_031362765.1 Acidobacteriota bacterium
CACAATCCTCACCACCACGCTCTGGTGTCTTGGATCGTGGTTCTACAGGCTGATTTTCGGGGATACAGGGGGCAGAATAGTGAAAACCACGTGATAGCGACACGCTATCAATTAAAAAAATGTTGGACAAAAAGAAACTCGTCAAGATCGGATAAGACAGTATCTTGATAATTTTCAAAAATAAAGATAAAGAATCGAATAGGGGAAAAATGATTAATTTTAGTAATTTGACACAACAGTTCGGAAAAATGGTTTGGACTTGTTTTATTGTCCTGAGTTTTTGCATATTTTCCGTAAATGCACAACAAACGATGCCTCAACAAACACCTTTGCGGACAAACCAGCCGCAAACTGACGAGCCGCAGATGGACGATGAGGAGGTGGAGATTGCTCATCCCTTCTTTACACATATGGGAATGCCTGAGCGAGTAGGCGTTTACAGTCTCCGTCTTGCCGGACTAGCCAATCGAGTTGATGGAAGGACAAAGGGCGATTTTGGATTTCATTTTGAGACTGGGCTGACGAAGTTTATTGGACTTCATATCCGAAACGACAGTTTCTTAGAAAGGACGCGCTCGGAAGTTATGTTTCAGTTCGCCGCTATTAGAAGCAAGGACGGGATGAGCGGGTTTTCGCCAATTATTGAATTTGAAATCCCGACGCGAACGGGCGGCGGTTCACGAATTAACACGCTGGTCGGCTTTTCGACGGCACTTGTCAATAAACGCGCCTCTTTCAATCAAGTTGTCCACTATAATCCGCGGGAGAACTCGGCAGATTATAGTGCCGCATTTGTGTTGCGCATCGGTAAAAAATATTTTCCCGTCGTTGAAATTTTAGGAGAAGCAGCGCGTCGCGAGCGTCCGATTGTTAATCTGCTCGGCGGATTTAAGGTACGCGTGAGTAAGAATCTGACACTGGGGTTTGCTTTTCAAGTTCCGGTAACTAATCGCAAGGATTTCTCCTCGCAATTAGTTTTTCAACCGGATATTGAGTGGAGGCGCAAGCAATAGAGGTGAAACTTCATCGCTATTATCCAAAAGTTCTGGCACTCGGCGGAGTTATTCTGATGGGTATTGGTCTCTATTTTATCTTTTTGCGTCCGCCTTTATTGGCGGAAGATGCTCGCTATATGGACACGACCTTAGCGGAGATTCAAGTAGTTGCGCCGGGTCTTGTTCGCTGGCTGCAAAAAGTCTTTTGGGTGATGGGCGGATATATTTTCACCGTCGGTGTTTTGACAATTTATATTGCCTTTTCATCCTTTCGAGCACGAATGCGGGGCGCATTTCCGGTGATTGCATTGGCAGGACTAAGTTCTATCGGCTGGATGACCATCGTAAATTTTATTATCAATTCTGACTTTAAGTGGCTTCTTTTGGTCTCCACGCTTCCGTGGGTAGCCGCTTCAATACTTTATCGAATAGAAAAACGAATTTAAATGTTGTAAACCGCCGGAAAATCGGCAATTTATACAGAAAGGAGAACAATGACAGAACATAAAGACCCTGTTTGCGAGATGCAAGTAGAAGAAAAAGATGCCGCCGGAATCGCCGAGCATAACGGAGTTACTTATTACTTTGACAGTGAGGAATGTATGACTTTATTCAACCAAGAGCCGGAAAAATATGCCGGCAAACTTGATAAGGATAAGTTTAGCAAAGCTGTTAAATAAGCCGAAAATTGAATCTAAATAAGAATTATTAAGAAATGTTCGGGCAAAGGTTTGGGCGGGAGAAACAGTTATGAATACTGAAAAAAATAATGGAATTATCGTTGTCACCGGAGCAAGCGGAAGGATCGGCTCGGC
>JANLTD010001045.1:0-2374 GCA_031362765.1 Acidobacteriota bacterium
TTTACCCCTTCCAAAAAAAAGTTAAGAATATCTTGCGCAACCAAATAATTGCACTTATGTTTGCAACCACTTAATTGCACATAAATACAAATGAAAGTAAGACGAGATGTTTTTCAGGCCATCGCCGATCCGACCCGGCGGGCGATCCTAATATTGGTGGCGACGCAGTCGATGACGGCGGGGGCCATCGCGGCGAATTTTGAAACCGCGCGGCCGACCGTTTCCAAACATCTGCAAATACTTACCGAATGCGAATTGCTCCAACAAGAACAAACCGGACGAGAAATTTACTATCACTTAAATCCCGAAAAAATGAAAGAAATCGACGAATTTGTCGAGCAATTCCGCAAGATTTGGGAAATCCGTTTCAGCCAACTCGACAATTTATTATCAAAAATGAAGGAAGAAGAAAATGAACAATAATTTGCTATTCGATTTTACGGTAGATAAACCGGCAAAAACGGTATTTATAACCAGAGAATTTGCCGCCGCTCATTCGCTGGTTTGGGATGCTTTTACCAAAGCGGAATTACTCGACCAATGGACGGCACCGGCACCTTGGACGGCGAAAACAAAATATATGAATTTCGAGGTTGGCGGAAAGAGATTTTATGCGATGGTCAGCCCCGAAGGACAAGAGCGTTGGTCAATTCAGAAATATACTTCGATCAGTCCTAAAACCAATTTCAAAATGTCGAATGCCTTTGCCGACAAAGATGAAAACCCTGAATTGCCGGGTTCTGAATGGGATTACAATTTCAGCGAACAAAACGGTATTACAAAAGTGAGTATTACTATTTTTAATGAATCGTTTGAACGGATGGAAATGTTGCTTGAAGGCTTCCGACAAGGATTTACTTTGACATTGAAAAACCTGGAAGAACTATTAGAAAATCTATCGCAAAAATAATTATCGTGTTCAAAGACTTTGGATAAAATTTTAAGAAAGGAGACAACATAAAAATTATGGCACATATTAATCCATGGATTAACTTTAACGGAAATGCCGAGGAAGCATTTACATTTTACAAATCGGTTTTCGGCGGCGAATTTGCAAAGATAATTCGTTTCAAAGACATGGCAAGCCCTGAATTTCCGGTCGCAGAAAAGGAGGCAAATAAAATAATGCAGATTGCTTTGCCGATTGGCAAAAATATTTTAATGGCTAATGACGTTCCGGAAATTTTAGGGCGAGTAAATGAAAACGAAAACAGATCGAAAATATCAATTAGTGCAGAAAGTCGTCAAGAAGCCGACAAATTATTTAACGGACTCTCAACCGGCGGTCAAGTTGAAATGCCTATTGAAGACAGTCCCTGGGGTTCATATTTTGGAATGTTTAGAGATAAATATGGTATTGAATGGATAGTAGATTTTGACCCGAAGTATAACGGAAAAACAGAAAATTAGAAAAGTAAGTAACACGAGTAAAATAAAGTGATCCATTTGAAAAATAAATATTCTGCCACAGATTCACACGAATTTAAGATGAGTTACACAGATTTTCTCACCTGATTTCAGTTTATCCTGGTATTTATCGCGCGTTTTCTGTGTGAATCTGTGGCAAAATTGGTTTGGCTTTAATGGGTCAATTTATAAAACCTCAAAACGAAAAAAAATGAAACAAATATTTATCAATTTAGCAGTAAAAGACCTGCAAAAATCAATGGACTTTTATACCAAAATGGGGTTTACAAACAATCCGCAATTTTCAGACGACACGGGAAAATGTATGGTTTGGAGTGAGAACATTTTCGTAATGATCATGACCCACGAAAAATTCGCAAGCTTTGCTACTAAACCACTTGCAGACACAAAAGCAGGTTTGGCAGGACTTTTTTCCTTGTCCGTGGAGAGCGTTGATGAAGTAAACAGAATTTCAAATGAAGCAATAAAAGCAGGTGGCACAGAACCACACGAAATGAGGGATTATGGTTTTATGCAACAGCGGACGATTGAAGATTTCGACGGACACACTTGGGAAGTTTTTTATATCGACATGACAAAATTTCCGGCACAAAAACCGACCGAATGAAAACAATGAACATAACAGAACAAATCAAAGAGTATATTGCCAGCCAACCGGAACCAAAACGCAGCGACATGCAAGAGTTGCACGCCCGTATTCTTCAAGTAATGCCGGCCTGTAAATTATGGTTTTTGGACGGTCAAAACAGGGAAGGTAAAATTGTTTCTAATCCAAATATAGGATATGGATTTTACACCATAAAATATGCGGACGGATCAACCAGAGAGTTTTATCAAATCGGTATGAGTGCAAACACAACCGGAATCTCTCTCTATATCATGGGTATCGAAGATAAAAAATACTTAGCCCAAACGTATGGAAAAACACTCGGCAAGGCGAGCGTGA
>JANLTD010000230.1:0-24957 GCA_031362765.1 Acidobacteriota bacterium
CAAGGCTTTGCGAGAACAGGCGCGACACGCTTCGATTACTGAAAAGTTTATGCCCAAGCGTTGCCGTTCTCGATTACTCGAAAGTTGAAATTATCTGAGGCGTTTGCCGTTCGACGCTTCGCTGGAACGGGCAGGCAAGGCTGCCTGCGCTCCCAGCTTAGGAGAATATTATGAAAGTTATAATTTTATTTTTGTTTTTAGCATTAACATCCCACGCGCAAGAGTTGAAGCTCGAAATCCTGAACGGACATTCGGGCGGCGGCGTGCTGGCGGTCGCCGTTTCTGCGGACGGAAAGTTTGCGCTGACGGGCAGTACCGATCAGACGGCTCTGCTCTGGGATTTGGAAACGGGCAAACAGCTTCGGAGATTTGTCGGACACGATGACGCCGTCAGCGCGGTGCAATTTTCAAAAGACGGGCAGTTTGTTTTGACCGCAAGTTGGGATAAAACGGCGCGGCTGTGGGAAACGGCGACGGGCAAACAAATCAGGGTTTTTGTGGAAAACCGTAACGGTGTGTTGATCGGACATTCGGGCAAAATTCTCTCCGCCGCAATTTCTGCTGACGGGCGATTGGTTGCCACCGCAAGCGAAGACAAAACGGCGCGAATCTGGGACTTAAAGACTGGCAAACAATTGTTTGAACTCAAACACGCCGGACGAGTTAATTCGATTGCATTTTCGCCCGACTCGCGACTTTTGCTGACAGGCGGCGAAGACAAAATCGCGCGACTTTTTTCGACCGAAACAGGCGAAGTAGAAAAGCAATTCATTGGACACACGGGAGAGATTACGTCGGTTGCTTATTCCCCAGACGGCAAGCAAGTTTTGACTGGAAGTAAAGATACGACAATTCGTTTATGGAATAAAGAAACTGGTATCAATTTGAGAGTTTTTCAAGTAAATGAAGAATCAAAAAGAGAAGATATATTAATTGTTTCTTTTTTACCGAGTGGCAGTTCGATTTTTGCTGTTAACACAAACGGTTTCAGGTCATTAAGAACAGGAAGTGTTCATTTATGGAAAATCAATTCCAATGAGGAGATTTGGAACATGAGTTGGAATAGTCCAAGTTTAGCCGTAATTCTTCCAGATGAGAATAGAATAATTATTGGAAATGGTAATAGAGAGGTTTGGTTATTTGATCGTGCTAAAGATAAATTTTTGAAAGTATTAGAAGGGAATTCTCATAAAATTGAAAGTATTGATATTTCGCCAGAAAGTTTTTCGATTTTAACGACCGTTAGTTATTGGAATTTGAAGACAGGTTACGCAACGAATTTACCCAAATCGAACGATGAATTATTTACTACACCCAATATTGTAGCTTATTCGCCTAACGGTAGATTGATAATAGTTACTGCTAATACTAGGTTAATACTTTTTAACAGATTAACTCTTAAAAGTGAAATGGAACTTAACGTAGAAGGATCTATAAAATCTGTATCATTTTCTTCTGACGGTGAGTTTATCTTGATAGGAATAGGAAAAATTGTCCAATTATGGAATCTCAAAACCAACGAAAAAGTTAGAGATTTTCAAGGACATAATTCCATTATTAATCAATTAACATTTTCACCTGACAATAAAACATTCGTAACCGCAAGCGGGGACGGAACCATTCGTTTATGGAATGTTGAAACTGGCGAAATCAAAAAAATTCAAAAAGCCTTTCGTTCACTTTCTTGGAGTGTTGTCTTCTCGCCTGACGGAAAAAGTTTTGCTACGGCAAGTAGCGGATACGATGATATGTCGAAAGTTGGAATCGGCAATGTAGCAACGGCGAATAGTGTTCAATTATGGAATGTCGAAACTGGCAAGGAAATTGAGAATTTCGGCGGAGAATTTAAACTTAATTCCAACAAAATCGTGGGTTTCAAATCTGTAGCGTATTCGCCGGACGGGAAATATATTGCCGCCGGTTCTTTTGACGGCAAGGTTTATCTTCGGAATAACGAAACCAAAACTTTAAGAAAATTTGAAGGGCACACCGACACGGTTAATTCCGTGAAATTTGCGAAAGATGCAAACGGGCATCTGCTTGTCGTTTCGGGCAGTTCCGATTCAACAACCCGGATTTGGAATGCCGCGACGGGTGAAGAAATTTGTGCGCTCGTGACATTCCGCGACGGCAATTGGGCGGTCGTGCAAACTCGCACCGGACGTTACGATGCGCCGAACGGCGGCGAGATTGATGGGATTCAGTGGGTTTTCGGCAACGAAACGATTGCCCTCAATCAGCTCAAAGATATTTACTACACGCCAAACTTATTGCCGCGTCTTTTGGGTTACAACAAAGAACCTCTCGCGGATGTGCGACCCTTAGCGGACATTAAACTTTTCCCCGAAATTGTTGAAAACAACTTTGATAAAACGACTTCCGTTCTAACAGTCAAACTCAAAAATCGAGGCGGCGGAATCGGCGCGGTGCGTGTGATGGTCAACGATAAATTGGCGACCGAAGATGCTCGAAGCGATGATTTAATTGCGAAATTAAAAGCAAATCCGAATCTCGCCGAAGCCATCGTGACCGTTAATTTGAAGGGCAGCGCGGGATTGATCGCGAACGGCGAAAACAAGATTGAGGTTTTTACCAACGATTTTGACCAAAAAACTCAAAAATCGTTTGTCAGCAGCGATCCGAAAACGAGTGCGCGCGGGACGGCGGTTTTTAAGCTCGGCGATTCGTCAAACGAGCTGCCGAAACCGACACTTTATGCAATTGTCGGCGGCGTTTCCGATTACAATGGCGCACAGCTTGATTTGAATTTCGCGGCGAAAGATGCCGAAGCGTTTGCAGGCGCGCTCGACATTTCCGCCCGCCGTTTGTTTTGTCCGGCGGAAGATCTCAAATGCGACAAGGTGAATATTAAACTGCTGACGACCAACAGCCAAGACGCGGCAAATCTACCGACCAAGGCGAATTTCCGCGCGGCGTTTGCGGAAGTTGCCAAAAACGCCAAACCCGAAGACATTCTTGTCGTCTATCTCGCCGGACACGGCACGAGTCTGAATGTCGGCGACGCGGAAACTTACTTTTTTCTGACGCAGGAATCCGAGATCGGTTCAAAAGACGCGGTCGCAAAAAATCCCGAACGCGCCATTTCAAACACCGAACTGCTCAACTGGCTGACGCAGGAACAATGGCGCAACGACAAAAAAGGCATTGATGCGCGACATCAGGTTTTAATTTTGGACACTTGCGCGGCTGGCGCATTTGAATCGGTTTTGACAAAAGAAAAACAGCGCGACCTTTCCGCCGATCAGATTCGTGCGCTTGAAAAACTGAAAGACCGGACAGGTTTGCAGATCCTGATGGGAAGCGCGGCAAATCAGTCGGCGTATGAAGCCTCGCAATACGGACAAGGTTTGCTGACCTACGCTCTGCTCGAAGGAATCAAAGGCGCGGCACTCAAAAATCAGACGAGCGTCGAAACCGGCACTCTCTTTGATTACGCCGTCAATCGCGTGCCGAAAATGGACATTTCCAACGGCACGAGCGGTCTGCAAAGCCCGCGAGTTTTCGGCGCGACGAGCATTCCGATCGGCTTGATCTTGACGAAAGAAGACAAAGACGCGATCAAAATTCTCGAATCGCCGCTCCCGATCTTCGGCAGAGCCTCACTTATTCAAAAAGGCGAAAACGACGACACGCTTGAGTTAGTCAGTATGTTCGGCAAACAGCTCGACGAAGCAAGCAATCCGCAATCACGCGGAGACGGCAGCAATCAAACAACCGCAGCATCGCTGGTTTATGTTGACGAAAGAAATTTCCCCGGCGCATATCGAGTCACCGGCACTTACACGGAAGAAAACGGCTTCATTACCATCGAAGAAATTATTCTAAAAAAAGACGGCAAACCGATCGCGACTCTTGATAAGGTTTCCGGCAAAGATGCGGAAGAGGTCACGAAATTGTTATTGGCGGAGGTTTTGAAAAAGTTGCCGAAACAATAAGTTAAATAGAGCAATTATTAAGTTATCTAGGTTTTTTAAGTTCACTTTGGCTGGTTTCTTTCTTCGTTCAGAGTCCACGATTTATCGTGTGCCCGCCAGCGAAGCGCGGCGGGCAAGCAAACTGAAGTTTGGACTCTGAACGAAGACAAAATACCAGATAATTTAAAAATTGCTCTAATGAGGCGTTTGAATTATGTCTTTGCTTTATGAGTTCAAAAGTGGATTGGATGTTGTTGACCTGAAAAGCGGCAAGGTTTTTCAGTTATTCCGAAGCGCCGAACCGGCGGACAAAGACATTGAGTATTCAGAAAAAAAGCCTTACAAAATAGCTTGTTACCCTGATTACAGTCGGTATTTTACGGATGATCCCGAATATTTGGATATTGAACGAAGTCTGTTAGCGGCATTTGCTTTCCACCCTGATAACAAACGAATGGTTGTCGCAACCGGCAAAGAAATAAATCTTGTGGACATTAGCAGCGGCAAAGAAGATCCGCGTTTTAGAAAACACGCCGAAGGTGTTCAATCAATCGCGATCAGTCCGGACGGGAATTTATTGGCGGTTGTCGGTTTTGATTTTCTGCGAATCTGGAACTTCGATTCCGGAGAGTTGCTCAATCGTTTTGACATTGACGAATTTTATTCAAACATAGTGTTTTTCAGTCCTGATGGGAAAACACTTTTTTGCAGAATTTGGACAGGAAAAATTCAGCGTTGGAGCATTAAGACCTGGAAAGAATTAGAGCCGATATATGGTTCGGAATCAATATTCCGTTTTACCTTTGATAAGGATAATCAACTGCTCGTCGGAAACAGTTTTGATAATTTGGATTTATGGGATTTGAAAAACCATGTACGAATTTATCTTTCAAATCTCACTTATTTTAATCAGCCGATTGGGGATCTTTTTATAAGTTCTGAAAAACAAACCGTCTGCCTGATTGACCAAAATAGAATTTATCTATGTGATTGCAGCGTGATTTATGAGGAAATAAAAAAAGGTCGCTTAATCGGTCGAAACGGCAAGTTAGTATTGCGCAACCAATCCTTAAAACCGAAATGTTTTCAATCTCTAAAAGGACACCAATCCAAAATTAAAACCGTAAAATTTAGCCATGACGGAAAAATGATTGCCGGTTACTGTCAAGAAAATCTCGTGAAAATTTGGGATGTTGAAACAGGACAAATTGTTAAGACTTTTCAAAATTACGAATATATTAGGAACATAGCTTTTAGTCCCGACAATAGATCAATCGCAATTTGTTTCTCCTAAAGGTATTTCAACCAACGAGGTCAAAGAATTGAGTACCCGGATTCAAAAAAAGACGAAGAAAACGGCGTAACTACCACCGAAACCGTTTTCAAAAAAGACGGCAAAATCGTCACTGCGCTCGAAAAAATTTCCGGCAAAGATGCGAGTGGAGTAGCGAAATCATTGTTGGACGAGATTTTGAAACAAATGAGGAAATTTTGATGGAAAAGGAGATCGTAAAAGCCGGGTTGATTGAATATGATAAAACTTTGACGGGGTTTGTCGAATTGCTCGAAGCGGCGCGGCGCACGGCGGCGCGTTCCGTTAATGCGCTGATGACCGCGACCTATTGGGAAATCGGCAGGCGAATTGTCGAGATTGAACAAGGTGGTGAAGATCGTGCTGAATACGGAGACGATTTGATTAAGCGTTTAGGAAAAGATTTGACTGAGCGTTTTGGACGCGGCTTTGGCTGGCGCAATCTTTTTCAAATGCGCTCATTTTATCTTGCTTATCCAAACATTTTCCAAACAGTATCTGGAAAATCTGAGAAATTGCAGACACTGTCTGCAAAATTCGATTTGCGTGATATTGCCAGACAATTTCCGCTTTCGTGGTCGCATTATGTCAAACTTTTGGCGGTCAAAGATGCGGATGCGCGTCAGTTTTACGAAGCCGAATCCTTGCGCGGCGGTTGGTCTGTGCGCGGGCTTGACCGGCAGATAAATTCGCTGTTTTACCAACGCGCTCTGCTCTCAAAAAACAAAGCCGCGATGCTCACCAAAGGCACAAAACCGAAGCCGGAAGATGCCGTTTCCGCCGATGAAGAAATTTGCGACCCGTTTGTTTTGGAGTTTTTGAATCTCAAAGACGAATATTCCGAAAGCAAACTCGAAGCCTCGATAATCGAACATCTCGAAAAATTTCTACTCGAACTCGGTGCGGATTTCGCGTTTGTCGGCAGACAAAAGCGTCTGCGGATTGACGACGAATGGTTTCGTGTTGACCTCGTTTTTTATCATCGCCGCTTGCGCTGTCTGGTTTTGATTGATTTGAAATTGGGCAAATTGTCGCATTCGGATGTCGGTCAAATGCACCTTTTTTGCAATTACGCCGCAGACAATTGGACAATCGAAAACGAAAACCCGCCCGTTGGTTTAATCCTCTGTTCCGGCAAAGGCGAAGCGTTGGCAAAATATTCGCTCGAAAATCTGGAGAATAAAGTTTTAGCGCGTGAATATCTGATGATTCTGCCCGACGAAGCGACGCTCAAAACCGAACTCGAACGCGCTCGTCATCGCCTGCTCAGATAATCTGTAACCTTTTCGGCGAAAATGACACTTGTTATATGGAGGGTTATTAAAAGAGATAAGAAGAAAACAATTCGTTGATTTATAAAGTAAGGAGATTGAATAATCTTTCAATGGAAATTTGAAACGCTGATTTTGACATCCGGATTTATAAATTTCGGGCGGTTTCCAATAAAGATTTTTGAATATTTTTATTTATTTGCCAACTTGCGCTTTCCAAATCATCATCAAGCAGTTCGATTGAACCGCCGAGCCGCCACATTTTCGGCAAAGATTCATTGGTTTTATCTAATCGCTTAAGAATTTGGCGCAACAGCGTATCAACCGAAACACCGCGCATTTTGGCAATCGCAGATAATTTATGCGCCACGTCGGGCTGAATTTCAATTTGAGTTGACATCGTTTATTATAACCTCCGGTTTTTATGATATACAGGTAATTTAACCGGAGCAAATCAAAATTGCCGGTCGTGTTAAATGTCGCCAACGGTCACGGCGAATTGCAACAATCGTAACATCCAACCATCGCCTGCTTGTGTAATGAAATTTAGCTTGATGAGAAAGCGAAAGATTGTAGATGTTTAGGTCAATGAGTAGGATTGAAAATAAATGATTTTTGAATTGCCGTCTGCTTTAGCTGACGGATTATTTAGCAATTAAGCCAGTGGCTTGAGCCCAATTTAATAAAAATATCAATCATCCGAATGAGCTTTAGCTAAAGCTTTTAAGGAATTTTATTAATTTTAAGGTTTGGCTCAAGCCTATCGAAAAATTCAATCTTTTTCCCGTCAGCTAAAGCAGAACCTTCCAATTCATAAAAATCCAAGACCTAAACAATTACAAAAGATTTGAAATTTGGAGAAAAAGCTGATGAAAAAACCGATTATCCTGACCATTATTGTATTCACTGTTTAGGTTAATTTGGAGCGAATAGTGAATTTTTAATAAAGAAGTTGTAAAATTAAGAGGTAAAAGGAGAGATTTTTATGAGTGTAATTACGCTTGAAGTTCCCGATGAAATCGCATTGCAGATTGGTAAAACGCCGGAGAATTTAACTTTTTTGCTAAAAGAAGTGTTGGCGGCGAAGTTAAAAAAACTTTCGCGTCCGGCAGATTCGATTACCCCGGAAACGCTTGTTTATCAAGAATTGGTTGATTTGCTGAGTTCCGGTCCGACGACTGAAAAGCTCGCGGCGTTTCAAATTTCCGACACGACACAGGAACGGCTTGAAGACTTGATTTATCGCAATCGTGAAGAAGATTTGACGCAAGCCGAATTGACCGAACTCGAAACTTACATCCAATTAAGCCACATCGTTACGCGCCTCAAAGCACGCGCCCGCAATGGTCAACCGTTTTTAAATTAGAAGTTATGCCGTGTCCGCACATCTCAAAATCTCTGCGAGATGAAATCACAAATCACTGTAACCTTTTTGAAAATTTCGACACTTAGTAACATGGGTAAAATAACATTGCTCACTAAAATTTGTAACGAAGTCCAGCAAATCTTTAGTTTGCTGTTCAACTTGAATTAAGTTCAATGACCGCGACAAACTGAAGATTTGTCGGACTTCTGCCAAACATCTGATTTTTGAAATGGGTAAGGTTACTAAACCTTTGTTACTTAATAAATGGGTCGTTGTAAAATTTGGAGAAAATTGGCGATGTAAAACATAAAAATCAGGCGTAAGAATTATGCTAAAATTTTGAAATGAAGTGAAATATTATGGAAATGAACGAAAAATCAATCGAGTTTTTGGAAAAGCACATTCCCGAACTTGCGGAAGCCGCAACCAAGCAAGCGTTTTGGCAGACTCTGGCTTCGGGAAACAGCGTTTTAATCTCTGACAACGGAAATATTAAAGAAGTTTTTCCCGATGGAACTTCGCGGATTGTAGATAAAAACGAGCCGCCGATTAAAATGAAAAAAGGGCTCATCATCAAGATAAAATGACTCTTTTGGATAAAACTCCACGTTTGCGAATGTTTGCCGGTCCGAATGGTTCGGGTAAAAGCACGATCAAATCCCTGATTAAGCCGGTTTTGTTGGGAATTTACATCAACCCCGACGACATCGAGGCTGAAATTAAAGAGTTTGATTTTTTAGATTTGAAAGCCTATGGCGCAATAACCAAAGATGCGGAAATTCTCGATTTTTTTTGTAATTCGACACTTCTCGAAAAAGCCGGCTTACAGAATGAAGCCGAAGCGTTGAGTTTTAGCGATAATAAACTCAGTTTTTTCGAGGTTGCCGTTAATTCTTATTTCGCTTCGGTGGCGGCTGATTTTATCCGGCAGAAAATGATTTTTGCCCGAAAGTCTTTGACCTTTGAAACTGTGATGTCCTCGCCCGATAAGGTGAAATTTCTTGCCAGAGCAAATAAATCGAGCTATCGAACATATCTCTATTATGTTGCCACAAACAATCCGATTATCAATATTTCCCGCGTCAAAAATCGCGTCAAAGCCGGCGGACACAACGTGCCTGAAGAAAAAATCGTGTCGCGTTATTACCGTTCTTTGGATTTACTCTTCGATGCAATAAAAAACACGAATCGGGCATACATTTTCGATAATTCCGAAGCAAAGGTGCGTTGGATAGCCGAAGTAACCGATGCCGAAACTATTGAAATCAAAGACTTAAACGTCCCCGTATGGTTCGATAAATACGTTTTATCGAAAATAAAATAACCGAATTTGCACAGGAGAAATAAACAGTCAGCAGTTTGAAGGAAAAAGACAAGACTGGAAATTTGGAGAAAAAGCTGATGAAAAAACTGATTATTCTGACCATTATTTTATTCACCGTTCAATTTCTCGCGCCGATTTCCGCTCAGACCGAGCAAAAGCCAAGACTTGTTGTGCAGACGGGGCATTCTGAACCAATTAGTGCAATCGCTTTCAGTCCAAATGGGAGGCTCATTGCGAGTGGGGGAGGAGAAAGACAAGGTAGCGGAACGCTTAAGTTGTGGGACGTATTTAGCGGAGCTGAAATCCGTTCGTTCGATGTTAGTAACAAAATTTCTTCGCTGTTCTTTAGTAAAGATGGAAAAATGCTTATTAGTGGGGGGTATTATCAAGAGGTAATGTTTTGGGATATAAAAACCGGAGAATTATTAAAAACAATAGAATCTCCTTTTTATGCTATAGATACAATTTATTTGAGTCCTGATAATAAAACTTTGTTGGTAGGAGGTATTGGGACAGCAATTTACAATTTTGAAACAGGTCAGGAAATATTTAAGGCTGAACTTACTAATAACAATATGATGATAGTTAGTTCTGACGGAAAGTATTTAGCTGGAAAAGATTCTCCAGAGAATAATAAAATTATGATATTTGATATTGTAAAAAAAATTAAGTTACGACCAATTACTGGATTATCTGATGAGGTTTGTTCATTTGCTTTTTCCGAAAACAGTAGAATCTTAGCGGTTGGTAGTTGTAAAAACAATAATGTGAAGCTACTAGATGTGATTACAGGGACTATTTTAAAGATTTATAAAACTACTTCGCAAATATCATCAATTTACTTTTCACCTGAAAGAAAAAGTTTAATTGGTATAGGTGTTGACAACAGAGAAACCTATCTTTGGGATATTTCCAGTTCACAAAAAATAATAAGTTATGAAACAAACAGAGAAAATAATTTATCAAGTTTCAGCTTTGACGGAAAGAAATTTGCCACAATCAACATTGATAATAAAATTGGGGTTTGGGATATTGAATCAAAAAAGGAATCAGTAAAACTTACCTCTCATTCCTCAAAAAATTGGTCAGTAGCTTCAAGTAAAAATGGAGAGCAGTTAGTTATTGGAACACAGGACGGAATGCTTAAATTGTGGGATGTAAAAAAGGGGATTGTCCTTAATACATTTGGAAAGCACTCTGAAAATGTTTATTCAGTCGCATTTAGTAAAGATGAGAATTTTATAGCAAGTGGAAGTGGTGCTTACATAGATGGCGTCAACGAAGTAAAAATATGGGATATAGCAACAGGAAAGGAGATAAAAACTCTAAAAGAGAGTGACTACAACGAATCAGTTTTTTCTGTTTCTTTCAGTGAAGATGGGAAATTATTAGCAAGTGGCGAAGGGTCAGAGTTCTATTCGTCAAAAATAAGAATATGGAATATAGCAACTGGAAAAAGCATGAAGACATTGACGGGACACTCTGCTCCTGTTGAGGCACTTTCATTCAGTCCAGATGGGAAATTGTTGGCAAGTGGAGGGCGAGATAATGTCATTAAGCTATGGAATGTTTCGACAGGTGATGAATTGAAAACAATTGAAGGAAACACAGATTGGATTATGTCTTTGGTGTTTAGTCCAGATGGGACTGTCCTCGCAAGCTATAGCATTGACCATAAGTTAAAGTATTGGCAAATAGAAAGTGGTAAGGAATTATTTAATGAATCTACACCTGAATGGATTAAGTTTAATGGGGTTTTTGCTATCAACAACATTGATAATATTAAAACCTTTATTGCTCCAGATGGTGAAAAATTGTGTTTTGAGAATTATGATAAATTCGTAACCAGAAAGGACAAACCAAACTCTCCTTGTTTGATTTTTCTTGACCAAAACGATTGGATAATAACTACGCCCGACGGACGTTTTGACACCAATAAACTCGAAAATCCGCAAGGACTTCATTGGATAATGCCGGATGCGCCTTTTACGCCGCTGTCGTTTGAGGTTTTTATGCGCGATTATTATGAGCCGAATTTGCTTCCGAGGCTTTTGAAATGTAATGAAGAAGCGAATTGCGAGCAGGAATTTAAGCCCGTTCGGAATCTGACGGAACTCAATCGGACACAGCCGAAAGTTAGGATTACGGAGATCATGGCGACGGATTTGCCCGAAATTGTGCAGGTGACGGTTGAAGCGGAAGATGTGATGAGCGAATATCAGCGGGATAAGCAAAATAAACCGCTTCGCTCGGGTGTCGCGGATTTGCGGCTTTTTCGGGATGGGCAACTTGTCGGTTATGCGCCTGATGCAGATGGTGCGGTTGCGCTTGATAAAAACGGAAAATTTACGAAGACTTTTAACGTCAAACTACCGAAAAACAGAGATGCCAAAGAGTTTAATTTTACGGCTTACGCTTTCAATGTTGACCGCGTCAAAAGCGAAACGGCGAGTCAGAGCTTTACTTTGCCGAAACCTTTGCCGATGGCGAAAGGTAATGCTTACATCGTGACGATCGGAGTCAACGCCAATGAAGACAGCCGTTACGATCTGCGTTACGCTGCCAACGATGCGCGCAGGTTGCAGGAAGAACTTGCCAAAAATCTGCCCGCAGACAAATATCAAAAGATCGTCCGGATCCCGCTGATTTCCGATTACGACAAGGACGGCGCAATGTCGGAAAACAACGCGACGAAAGCCAAGATCAAAGCTGTTTTGGAAATGCTCGCCGCGGGCAAAACTGTTTCGCCCGATGCTTTGAAAGATGTGCCGAATGCCGCGTCTTTGAAAAAAGTTTCGCCCGAAGATCTGGTGTTGATCGCGTTTTCGGGACACGGTTATGCCGATCAAAACGGTATCTTTTATCTTTTGCCGTCGGACATTGGCAAGAGCGCAGACGGCAGTTTGGCGGGCGTTTTGCAAAAGAGCATTTCGTCGGACGAACTTTCTTTGTGGCTGCGCGACGTGGACGCGGGCGAAATGCTGATGATCGTGGATGCGTGTCATTCGGCGGCGGCGGTGCAGGGCTCAGGTTTTAAGCCGGGACCGATGGGTTCGCGCGGACTCGGTCAACTTTCATACGACAAAGGAATGCGAATTCTGACCGCGACGCAAGCCGGAAATGTCGCTTTAGAGGTTGGACAAACTGCGGACGGCAAGAAAATTGAAGGCGGGTTGTTGACCTTTTCATTGGTGACAAACGGCATCGAACTAGGTTTTGCCGATTATCAGCCGAAAGATACCAAAATTTTCAGCAACGAATGGCTCGGTTTTGCCGTCAAGGATGTGCCCGTCTTGTATGAAGAAATCTCGAAAGGCGTGAGAAAAGACCTGCTGATTGACGGCAAACCAAAATCGGGAGTTTTTCAGGTGAACGGACAAACAAGCAATCTCAATTTACAACAGCCGACGCTTTTTGATTTCAGCAGGCGCGACCGGCAGTATGAGCTTTTGAATGATCAGTAATGCGTCTGTAAAAAGTTATTTTCAAAGAAAACTAAGGCTTAATGACTGGAGCGCGAGCATCCTTGCTTGCCTGAGCGCAGGGCGCGAAAATGGCGTTTGTGAACCTCGTGCCGTCGAATTTAACAAGGCTTTTTCGCGTTGAAGCAACGCTCATGGCAAGCAAGGATGCCTTGCGCTCCAGTCTTGAAGTTTTTATTTCTGTGAAAATAACTGATCGCTGAGGCATTACCAATGGTCGGTAAAAAAATCTTGACTTTGATTGAAGATAGCCTATAATTTGAGCAAATCGCTTAATTGTTTTGGGGCATCTGACTGAAATCCGGAGATTTACCGTTTTAACAGGATTATGCCTTAAACCCATTGAAGTTCAATTATCAAATTTAGGCGATTCGATGTTTTAT
The DNA here is from genome assembly GCA_031362765.1 of Acidobacteriota bacterium. Classification (GTDB taxonomy): domain Bacteria; phylum Acidobacteriota; class Blastocatellia; order Pyrinomonadales; family Pyrinomonadaceae; genus JAFDVJ01. The sequence goes on from JANLTD010000230.1 coordinate 13,074, forward strand.
TTATCACAAAGACGCGGAGGAAAAACCTGGTGCCCGCCCTAACCGAAACTGCTTTGAATCTGCTTTTAATTCGTCTTGAAGAAGATGAAAATATTTTTCCTTTCACGACCCGGGCTGATGAAAAATACGAACTGCTTCGCCAAAAACTCGCCAAATCTCTGATGTGGAAAGGCTGTCCCGAAATTGATGCCGATTTGCTTGCCGATACGACGCTTGACCGCGTCGCCTTAAAATTGGAAAAAGGCGAAGATATTCTAAACTTCAATGCTTATACATATGGGGTTTTGCGATTAGTCTGGCTTGAATACCTCAGAAAACCGCCACCACCACCGCCGCCCGAACCACCGCCGCCACCGCCGCCACCACCGCCCCGGATGCGCTGTTTGCGAAAATGTCTGACTGAAGCTGTGCCGAATGTAAAAGACCGTCAACTGATTCTCCGCTTTTATGACAACGAAGACGGCGAAAAACTCAAAGAAGTCCGCAAAAAATTGGCGGAAGAATTAGGAATATCGAGCGGCGCATTGAAAACAAAAGCCTGTTATCTGCGCCAACGTCTGGAACGCTGTATCAATGAATGCGTGGCGCGGCTCAGTGTAACCAAAACACCAATTTCGGACACTAATAAGCAAGGAGGTGATGTGCAATGACGCAGAACACCGTAACTCAAATGAATGAACTGGAAATCAAGCGTTTTTTGTTCGGAGAAATGTCCGGCGAAGAACGTGATTTGATGGAAGAAGAGCTTTTCGGGAACGACGAACTTTTCTATGAGATCGCCGATCTCGAAAATCAATTGGTTGATCTTTACGCCCGAAAAAAGATTTTCGGCGAAGAGCTCGTCAGATTTGAACGAAGTCTGGCAAATGTACCGGAGCGGCGCGCCAAAGTTGCCAATGCCGTCGCTCTGCAAACCCTGATCGACGAAGAGCGACCGCAAGAAAAACCTGTTCCCGCAACGATGACGATCTGGCAAAGAATCGCCGATTTGTTCAGGATAAATACCTCGGCATTTGGTTATGCGATGGGCGGACTTCTGATTTTATTCGCGCTGTCGAGTATTTTTCTTCTATTGGAAAATCGTCGGCGCGGCGAAGAACTTTCCCGCTTGCAAGAGTTTCAGGTAAATCAAAAAATACTGCAACAACGGCAAACCGAACTCGAAACTCAACTGGCTGATTCACAAAAACGCGAAGCCGAACTCGCTTCACGAAACAACGACGAGCGCGGCGATCTGATCGAAGCGATTGAAAATGAACGCCAACAGCGCGAAAAGATCCAAGATCAACTCAAAGCCTTGCAAAAGGAGCGCGATAAGGTTATTCCGACACCGGCAAAATCAAATATCCCGACGATTGCCACAATAATTTCTCTGACACCGTATAAAAGTTCAAAAGGCGGCGGCCCGAACATTCCCACAATCGCCGTCGAAAGGGAAACAAAACGGCTTGCACTAAAGTTGACTTTGCCCGAAGACACAGACAAAGACGAAAAATTCTTAGTCCAACTCAACGGCAAAACCGTTTTGAGCAATCTGACGCCGCGCGGTTCAGGCAATCAGAAGTTTCTTTATTTGACGATTGCCGCCCGGGATCTGATCGCTGATGAAAACGATCTGAGCGCAATAGACAAAACCGGCAATACTGTCAGCAGATACAAATTTAATGTCCAAAACAAATAATTATGTGCAAAAAGTGTAACCTTTTGACGAAATTTGACACATTTGGATAGAAGTTGTTTGAAAAGCCGCTGACGGCGGCAAAGAAACAGTTCTCTCCTCAAACAAAGCGCGGTTCGGATTCCGGATTTTAGTTTAGGTCATGATTCTAAAATATCGGGATCCGAATCCGTGATTAACTTAAATTCCTTTCGAGTTTGGGGCAGATAAACGATTTTTTTAAAATGCAATTTCAGGGCATTGGAAATAAAACAATACTCCCACAAATGAAGGCGTTGATGTGCAAATGAACAAACTTCAATCGGACATCCGAATGACAAAGATACCCTGCAAAACTAAAAATTCAACTTTTTTTATCAAAAGAAAGATATTTTGTCAGTTTTCGCACAAAAAAACCATTATAGATCGTACGGCACAGAAAATAGATCGTCTTTACCAAGGAAAGACTGGAAAAAATATGTGCTCACCCACATTATCGGGTTTCATTTATTTTAACTGGTAATTGGAGACGAAACTAAAAAATTAGGAGAAAAATAAATACGATGAAAAATAAAAATTACGTTCTATCAGGTATGGTCTTAGTGTTGGCACTGGCTTTGTCGCAAAGTGTCAGCGCCGGTTTTGTAAAGTCTTCGGAAATTGCAGTTGAAAATTACGCGGTCTTAAATGATGCGGCACAGGCTAAAAGGATGGGCAACGATGTGATTGACAAGCTTGTCGCCAAAGATTTTGAGGGAATAACAAGAAACTTCGACGAAAATCTGAAGCAAAGTTTATCAGCCCGACAGATCGGTGAAGTTTGGTCACAGGTTTTAGCCGCTGCCGGAGAATACAAATCGAGAGAGGAATCTCAAACTCAGGAAAGAGACGGCAATTTCGGTGCTTTTACCGTCTGCCAGATGACAAAAGGAAAGATCCGCGTTGATGTTTGGGTCAACGGAAACGGGAAAATAATGGGTTTGTGGGTTAATCCTGCTTAAATAAGTAGAGCAATTTAAAACTTTTCTGATGTTTTGAGTCCCTGCTTCAGCAGGCAACCGCCGCGCTTCGCTGGCGGTTTAGCCGCCTAAAGGCGGGAATCAGAACGAAGACAGAAAATATCAGAAAACTTAAAAATTGCTCTAATAAGCAAGTGAGCATAAGTTTTGCGACATTTTACTCTTCGTTCAGAGTCCACGCTTCAGCGTGAAACCGCCAGCGAAGCGCGGCGGTTTTCAAACTAAAGTTTGGACTCTGAACGAAGAGCAAAATACTTGATTACTTTTGCTCACCTGCTTAAATTGCGTTGCCGGGAAAGAAGATGAATAAGTTAACAAATATTTCAGCTTTTGGAATGCGGGTATCGTTTGTTTTGCTGATGGCGGTTGTCGGTGTCTTTGGACAAATTTCGGCGGCTGACAAAAAAGCGCAAGCCGACGGTTTGTTGAACGCGGCGATCGGGTTATCAGCACAGCAAACAGCCGAAGCGCGAAAAGTTGCGATTGAAAAACTAAACGAAGCGCGAAAATTGTTTCGGGAAATTGACATCAAACCGGCTGAAGCCTTGTGTTTGTTTATGCTCGGTCAAATCTATCAAACGATCGGAGATAAACCAAAGGCAATAGATCTTTACAAAGAATCGTTGTCAATTAACCGCAGGATTCCCAATCCGGCCGGAGTCGCCGGCACATTAACGACGCTCGGATTGATCTATAACTCGACCGGCGACAAAGCAAAAGCCCTGGAAGTTTATGAAGAAGCCATTCCGATTTTCCAAAATCTCGGCGATAAAAAAAGCGAAGTGGTCACGACGACCAGCGTTTGTATGCTTTATTTCGATTTGAACGAAAAGCAAAAATCGCTTGATTGTCACAACCGAATGCTTCCCATCTATCAGCAGTTTGGCGACAGATGGGGCGAGGGTTTAACGCTTAACAGCATCGGCGGAATTTACAACGATTTCGGCGATCTGCAAAAAGCCTTTGAATATTTTTCGCGAGCTCTCGCAATTCGGCAATCAATCGGCGATCAATTTGGCGTAAAAGCGACGCTCAATAATCTCGGCGCGGTTTTTGACAATTCAGGCGATAAACCAAAAGCTCTGGAATACTACGATCAGGCACTTTCGATCGCCAGACAATTTGGAGACAAGATCGGTGAAGCGATTGTTTTAGGCAATATCGGCAAGATATTTAAGGATTTGGGAGAAACTCAAAAAGCACTCGATTTTCACAATCATGCCTTAACAATCAATCGCGCCGAAAACGACCTGAATAGCGAAGCCAAAACCTTAAACAATATCGGCGAAACATATCTGGAAACCGGAGATCTGGCGAAAGGCTTTGATTTTGAAAATCAGGCTTTAACAATTTGCCGGTCAATTGCCGACAAACGCTGCGAAGCCGTGATCTTGAATAATATCGGCGGAATTTACGCGCAATTAGGCGAAAATCAAAAATCAATTGAGTTTTCAAATGCCGCGCTGCCGCTTTTCAGAGTCACCGGAGATATTCGCGGCGAAGCAAGCGCTTTGAACAGCATTGGCGTGACTTATCTGACTTCGGCTGAATATCAAAAAGCACTCGATCATTTTGTGCAAGCATTACCGCTTCGACAAAAGTCCGGTGATAAAGCGGGCGAAGCTGCCACGCTCGGCAACATCGGCAATCTTTATGTTGTCGTAAATGACCTCGGCAAAGCCGCCGAGTTTTTTAACAGATCTCTCGCTCTGGAAATTGCGATCAAAGACAAACGCGGGGAAGCGACGACCTTAAATAATATCGGCGATGTCTATGCCCGTTTGGGTGAAAAAAGAAGATCTTTGGAGCAATTTAATAAAGCCTTGCTGCTTTCAAAAACGATCAATGACAAACGCGGCGAAGCCGTCACGCTCAGTAATTTGATGTTGGTTTGGAACGGTTTGGGCAATCGCCGTCAGGCGATCTTATTCGGCAAATTGTCGGCTGATCGCTTTCAGGAACTAAGGAATTCCGCGCAGACTTTTGATAATGCAACACAAAGGGTTTTTCTCAAATCGGTCGAATCAACCTACCGAAATCTGACCGAATTTTTATTGTCTGAAAAAAGATTGCCCGAAGCTCAACACCTGCTCAGTGCTTTCAAGGACGAACAGTTTTTCGATTTTGACAAATCGCGGCCGGAACAATCTGCAATGATTGCGCTGACACCGCACGAATCCGAGCTTGTCTTGCTTTACGAGAAAACAAGTTCTGCCATCGCCACGATCGGAACCCGTCGAGATGAATTGAAACGTCAAGTCGGTTTTCGTACACCGAACGCGGCAGAAAACGCTGAAATTCAAAAACTTGAAAGTGATCTGAATAAAGCTTCAGATGATTTTGCGAACTTTATCAAACAGTCAGAAGCTGAATTTTCAAAACCTGCCGATGAAAAAGATAAAATTGGCGAAATGCCAGATCTGACCGAAATGCAAACTACTTTGCGTGAAATTTCTTCAAATACAGGGCAGAAAGCGGCGGCGGTTTATCAACTTGCCGGCGAAGAGAATTTTCACCTGCTTGTAATTACGGCAGACGATATTAAATCGGTTTCGACTCCGGTTAAAAATACGGTTGTTAATGAACGCGCTTTGGATTTTTGGGCGTTGCTGCAATCTTCGGTTTATGATCCGAATCTTGTCGGGAAGGAACTTTATGATGTGGTTTTTAAGCCGTTGGAAAGCGTTTTGCCGGAGGATACGCAGACGATTGTTTGGTCGCTGGACGGGAATTTGCGGTATGTGCCGCCGGCGGCTTTGTTTGACGGGAAGCAGTATTTGGCGGAAAGGTTTAATCACGTCAATTTTACACGCGCCGATAAAGAGCGGATGACACGGAATGTGAAACCGCTTTGGACAGCCGTCGGGTTTGGGACTTCGGACGCGAAAACGGTTGATTTGCTCGGCTCGCAGATTCCTTTCGAGGCTTTGCCGGGAGTCGGTGAAGAATTTAAGTTGCTGTTTAAGCCGAAAACGGGAAGCGGCGGAATATTCAGCGGCGATACTTTCCAGAATGCGGCATTTAATAAAAAAGCGATGCTCGATGCTTTGAAGCTGAAGCGTCCGCTGGTGCATATCGCCTCACATTTCAGTTTCCGCGCGGGCGACGAAGCGCGTTCGTTTCTGCTACTCGGCGACGGCACGGCTTTTACTCTGGCGGATATGAAAGCGGAAACGAATCTGTTTCAAGGCGTCGAACTGCTGACGCTTTCGGCGTGCAACACGGCGGCACAGCAAACGGGAGCCAACGGACGTGAAGTTGACGGATTTGCCGAACTCGCGCAACGCTTAGGCGCAAATTCGGTCATGGCGACGCTCTGGTCGGTGGCGGACAGTTCAACGCCGTGGCTGATGCGCGAATTTTATGATTTGAAACTGAACAAAAATCAAAACAAAGCCGAATCTCTGCGCGAAGCCCAAATCGCACTTCTGAAAGGCACGGCAACGGTCAAACCTTCGACGTTGCGGACAGATTTATCGCCGATAAAAATCGTCATCGGCGAAAAACCTAAAACGGAAACAAACCGCAGCGGCGTTTATTGTCTCGACAAAAAAGACGCGCCGCTGTGGGACAAAGACAAACATCCGCCGTTTGCCCATCCATTTTACTGGTCGCCGTTTATTTTATTCGGCAATTGGAGATAAAAGTTAGAGTTACGCATTTATGCGTGAATCGCGAGATTATTTGGCAAGAGATTAGTATTTGAGGACTAAAGAGATATGAAAAACACCCGACGAAATAAAATAATGAGCGCGGCAATCTGGCTGATTGCCTTCACTTTTAGTGGCTTAACTGCTTTGGGACAAACTTCTATACCAATTCCCAAACTTAGTAAACCAGTTGAACGCCAGATCAAGGGCGGCGAAACTCATTTATTTCAATTTGAAGTTAAAGCTGGCGTTTACGCTCGTGTGGAAGTTGAGCAGAAAAATATTGATGTGGTCGTATCCTTATTTGCGCCGAACGGCAAACTTGTCGTCGAGATGGATGGCAAAGACGGTAGACTTTGGCGCGAAGCCGTGTCTTGTATTTCGGAAAAAAAAGGATTATTTCGAGTTGAAATTAAGGCTTATGGAGAGGCAGACGTAGTAGGAAGTTATACAGTTAAACTTGTAGATAAAAGAAAATCTACGTTGCTTGACTATAAGCGGCTCGAAGCCGAATCTCATTTTAGTCTAGGCAGAAGTTTTAACGAAGAGGGCGAAGCCAAACTGACCGAAGCAATTAAGGAATATGAAGCCGCTTTTGTTTTATGGAATGAACTTGGCGAATCTGAATGGGAAGCGATAACGCTGACAAATCTCGGTTGGATAAGCCAAGATTTATCAAAATATGAGCAAGCTATTGGGTTTCATACACAAGCGGTCGGACTTTTTCAGAAAACAAATGATCAGATTGGAGAAGGCAAAGTCCTTAATGCTTTAGGAAATTCATATCGTATTCTAAAGCAATATGAGAAAGCTATTGAATTTTATGAAAAGGCTTTAATTGTTAGGGGTGAAGTTGGAGACAAGAGAGGAAAAGCCCACTCTCTTTTCAACATTGCACTTATATTCCAAGTGCAAGAACGATACGACAAAGCTATAAATTATTATGAACAAACCATAATATTTTCGCGCGAAATCAAAGACAAAAGAGGGATGGCTGATTCATTGAATAATTTAGGTGTTATTTATCAAAAATTAGACCAAACTGACAAAGCAATTTTAAATTATCAAGAAGCCGTTGCGTACTACAAAGAAACAAATAATCTCAAGGGGATTGCCCGCAACCTCAACAATTTGGCGAAAGTCTATTCAAGTCAGCAAGAATACGAGAAAGCAAAAGAATGTTACCTTCAGATTCTAGCTATCAGTAAAGAACTCAAAGAACGTAAAAATGAGGCTTTTGCTCTGCACGATTTAGGTTTTGTTTCTGGAGAATTAGGCGATAAGAAGAAACAACTGGATTATTATCAGCAAGCATTGCTTATTTATCGTGAAGTAGGAAATCGCCAAGGTGAAAGCGCCATTCTCAACACTTTAGCCAGAATAGCTTTTGCCCACAAAGACTATGAAACATCTATTAAGTATTTTGAACAAGCATTGATAATATACACAGAAACCAAAAATCAAGAGAAGATTTTTGATGTCAATATTGGTTTGGGATACGCTTCTGAAAACTCATACAACTTCGAAAAAGCGTTTGTATTTTACAAACAGGCATTAGCAGTTGCCCGTGAAAATAAAAACCAAGATTGGGAAGCTACGGCTTTAATGAACTTAGGCGATGCCTTTAGGAAACTTGATCAACCTGAGCAAGCAATTGATTCTTATCAATTGGCTCTAACAATTTTTCGCAATAACAAAAATCAAACCTCTGAAGCCTTAACATTGAAGAGTATAACTGCTTGTTTAATTACCTTAGGAAGATATACGGAAGCTATCGGAATTGCCGAACAATCTTTGCAAATTTACCGACAGTTGAAAGATGCAAATGGCGAAGGATATTCTCTTAATGATTTAGGACTGATTTATTATCGTCTTGATCAATATGAGAAATCCACAGGATACTTGAAAGAGGCTTTAGACACGGCAATAAAAGCTAAAGACAATTCTTGTGCGGCTTGTGCAATTGCCAATATAGCTACAACTTACTTTGAATTAGGAAAACCTGATTTAGCTTTAACTGAACTTCAGCGAGGATTGGAGCTTACAAGGTTAGCAAAAGATGAATATCTTGAAGCATATTTGCTTCAATTAAATGGAAATATTTACAAGTCCTTAACTCGTTACGGGGAAGCAAAGTCATTTTACGAACAATCATTAAGTATTTATCAGAAGATTAAAAAAAAGGATGGTATAGCTAATACACTATTGGCTCTGGGATCAATTTTTCAAGAATTAAATCAAAAAAATACAGCACTCGGTTTTTTTGAACAGGCTTTAGCTATTTCACAGAAAATTAATGATCGTGAATTAGAGATACGGGTAATTCAATATCTTGGGTGGATATATTTAAGCCTAAAGCAATATGAAAAGGCGCGTGAAAAATATGAAAAATCATTAATAATTGCAAATGAAATTAAAAGCAAGAACCGTTTAAGTTCCGCATTTGACGGTTTGGGAAAGTCTTATAAAGGCTTAATGCGGTTTGATGACGCACGAAAATATTATGAAAAATCTTTAGGTATTGACCGTGAAATTAAAAATCCTAAAGGCGAGGCAGTTGAATTAAGTAACTTAGGTGAACTCTATCTTGAGTTTAATCAGTATGAAAAGGCGCGAAGTTACATTGAGCAATCTCTGAAAATCAAAAAAGAAATCAAAGCGTTAGAAAGCTATGCATATACGCTAAATCAAATGATGATTTTGTGGCAGAAACTCAAACGACCCGAATTAGCGATTCTAGTTGGAAAGCAAGTCGTTAACATATATCAAGAAGCTCGAGGAAATATCATAACCTTTAATGCAGACTCACAAGAAAGTTACATAAAATCTAAAACGGAAACTTACCGAACTTTAGCAGATTTATTGATTGCCAAAGGGCGCGTTGCCGAAGCCGAGCAGGTTTTGGAAATGTTGAAGGATGATGAATTTATCAAGTTTCTGCGGCGCGATGATAAGGCGGCGAAGGAGTTGAAAGCGACTATCAAGCTCACGCCGACGGAAGAGGAAGCGTTTAAGCGGTATGAGGAAATTGCCGACAAGATCACGCGCATCGGGCGGGAGTTTGGCGAACTCGAAAAGGAAAGCAAAAAATTCCCCGTCGGCAAGTTTCCGCGTCAAGCCGAGATGGACAAGCTCGACTTGCAGTTGGCGGATGCGCGGAAGGTTTTTAATAAATTTCTCCAAGAACTCGATGCGCGGTTTCGCAACAAGGAAACTAAAGCAAAAGATGACCGCGTGGCGCAAATCTCCGGCACGAAGGCTCTGCTCGACAGTTTGAATCAGCCGCGCACGGTGATTATTTCGACCATTGCGGGCGAAGACCGTCTGAATTTGATCGTCACGACCTCGAAAATCAATCGCGCTCATACGGTTGATATAAAAGCGGCGGATTTAAATAAATTGGTCGTCGAATTTCGTGATGCGGTCAAAAATCCGTTGGTTGACCCGCGCCTTTCAGGCAAAAAACTTTACGACGTGCTTTTTCCCGCCGATTTGCAGAAGGATTTGGCGGGCGTTGGGGCTGATACGATTGTCTGGAGTTTGGACGGAACGCTGCGATACGTTCCCGTTTCCGCGCTCTGGGACGGGCAGAAATATCTCGTCGAACGCTACAGCAACGCGATTATCACGCTTGCCAGCCGTGACAAAATTGATAAAACTCAAGCCGCCAGAACGAATTGGACGGCGCTCGGTTTGGGTGTTTCGCAAAAATTTGAAAACTTTGACGCGCTGACCGCCGTGCCGCAGGAACTTTGCCGGGTCGTCAACGACACGCAGAAAAAAGCCGCGTGTTTGAAATTGACGAACGGCAAAACAGGCGTTTTCGGCGGAAAAAACTTGAGCGACGGCGAATTTACGTTTGAAAGTTTCCGGCTTCATCTCGGACGTTATCCGATTGTCCACATCGCCAGCCATTTTTCGCTCAACGCCGGCACGGAAAGCGATTCTTACCTGCTTCTCGGCGGCGGCCAAACGACAGAAGAACGCAAACTTTCGATTTCCGCCGTGCGCGAAAAACTCGACTTGAAATTCAACGGCACGGAACTTTTGGTGCTTTCGGCGTGCAATACGGCGATGTCGTCAGGCGAGAATTCGAGCGGCGCGGAAATCGAAGGCTTCGGCGCACTCGCCCAGGAACAAGGCGCGCGCACGGTGCTCGCCTCGCTCTGGTCGGTGGCGGACGATTCGACGCGCGATTTGATGACCGAATTTTACGAACAACTAAAACAAAACCCAAAGACCGGCAAAGCCGAAGCGCTCCGCAAATCGCAGATCGCGCTTCTAAACGGCAAATACAAACCCGGCGAAATCCCGCTCTGGCGCGGCACGGCAGTTTTTAGTCTCGGCGAAACAAAACAATCCGCCTTCAAAACGGATGCAAACGCGCCGTTCGCGCATCCGTTTTACTGGTCGCCGTTTGTTTTGTTCGGGAATTGGAGATAGTTCCGCAGTAACGGCTTGAACCGTGAAAAAGCGTGTGCTATTGAACATTTGAATTGAAATTCTCAAGTGGGAAATATTGACAGAAAGTAAAAGTATGAAAAAGACAAATATCGGCCGGACAATTCTCTTGATTGCCATACTGGCATTGATGCAAACCTCAATCAACGCCCAAAAAGCCGAACTCGTCGTCCAAACTGGTCATACTTCCAAGTATATTTCAACTGCCTTTTCACCGGACGGGAAAACTCTCGCGTCGGGAAGTTCGGACAAAACCGTCAAGTTATGGGATATCCAGACGGGACACGAACTTCGCACTTTCGCAGGTCATCTTAGTTCTGTCTCTTCAGTTGCCTTTTCACCGGACGGGAAAACTCTCGCTTCGGGTAGTGCTGACAACACCGTCAAGTTGTGGGATGTGCAAACGGGACAGGAACTTCGCACTCTCGCAGGTCATACCAGCAGCGTATTTTCAGTTGCGTTTTCACCGGACGGGAAAACTCTCGCTTCGGGAAGTGTGGACAAAACCGTCAAGTTGTGGGATGTCCAGACCGGACAGGAACTTCGCAGTCTCGCAGGTCATACTGATGAGGTCAAGTCAGTTGCCTTTTCACCGGACGGGAAAACTCTCGCTTCGGGAAGTGACGACAAAACCGTCAAGTTGTGGGATGTCCAGACGGGACAGGAACTTCGCACTCTCGCAGGTCATACTGGTTGGGTCTGGTCAGTTGCGTTTTCAGCGGACGGGAAAACTCTCGCTTCGGGAAGTAATGACAAAACCGTCAAGTTGTGGGATGTCCAGCCGGGACAGGAACTACGCATTCTCACGGGGCATACTTCTACTGTCTTTTCAGTCGCATTTTCACCGGACGGGAAAACTCTCGCTTCGGGAAGTATGGACAACACAGGCAAGTTGTGGGATTTCCAGACGGGACTGGAACTTCGCACTCTCTCCGGTCATGCTGGTTGGGACTATTCAGTTGCCTTTTCACCGGACGGGAAAACTCTCGCTTCGGGAAGTTGGGACAACACCGTCAAGTTGTGGAATGTGCAAACAGGAGAGGTCGTGTCAAATGTTGTGGAAATGAATTTATAGCCTTCCTTGTTTTGCTTCCTTT